>JBKDPX010000142.1:0-2974 GCA_046342165.1 Phycisphaerales bacterium
GAGGTTCAGTTCGGCGCCGACGACGGGCGCTTCGAGATCGAACGAGCTTTGAACATCCTGCGCGATGATGCCGATGGAGCCGAGGTCCGCGCCGCCGAGCGTCAGTTTCGCGAAGCCGTCCTCGCGATACGCCTTGCAGCACGGCTTGCACGGCTCGATCTTCAGGTCGTGATGCGCGCCCGACAGCGCGCGCGCAAGGCTCTCGACCGCGCCTCGCATGAGACGCACGCCGGTTTGCATGTCGCCGACGCTCGCGGTCTTGCCCGAAACCGGACAATCTAAGATTAAAGAAACATTGATATGTTCTTGTGTCGCGTTCCCGGCGCCTTGCGCGAAGACCGCAGCGAATTCGAACAGCCGCACGCCGCCCGCGACGCTCACGCGCGCGTTGCGGTTCGCGCGTCTGGATCCGAGAAGGCCCGGCACCACGCTGGGTCGAAGCGCGGGCTCATGCTTGCGCCGTTCATCATCGACCTCCACGCGCGACAGTCCGTGCGGCATGAATCTCTCCGCATCCTCGCGCGAGCAAAACGAGAACGTGACGGCTTCGTAAAAGCCGAGTCCCGTGAGAATCGAACCGATCTCGCGGCGCGCACTCTCGGAAACCTGCGGCCCTTTGACCTTCAGCGTCATGCGAGGCGATACCGGAATCGCATCAAGCCCCTTGATGCGCGCGACTTCCTCGATCAGATCGATTTCGCGCGTCAGGTCCGGGCGATACGCGGGCACTTCGACGCTGAGCTCGTCGCCGGAGCGGCCCAGCGGCTCGATGATCATGTCAAGCTTGTGTAAGATCGCGATGATCTCATCTTTGGGCACCTCGATGCCGAGCAGTGCGCTCACGCGCGCCGGACGCAGTCTCACGCGCACGGGCGCGGGCAGGGGCGCGCCGGCGTGCAACAAGTCGCCGACGACTTCACCGCCCGCGACCTCGAGGATCAGCTTCGTCGCGCGGTTGGATGCATCCTCCAGCGTTCGCGCATCCACGATGCGTTCGAAGCGGTGTGAGGCGTCGGTGCGCAACTGATGGCGGCGCGCGGCGCGTCGAACCGCGACGGGTTCCCAGGTCGCCACTTCAAGCACGACATCGGTTGTCGCGGTCGTGACTTCCGAATCCTGACCGCCCATCACGCCGGCCAAGCTCTGCGGCTTCTCCGCGTCCGCGACCACGAGTTCATCCGACTTGAGCGTTCGCTTCTTGCCGTCGAGCGTCGTGAGCATCTCGCCTTCACGCGCCGCGCGAACGCACAGCGTCGATCCGGCGAGCTTTTTCATATCGAACACATGGCAAGGATTACCGAGTTCGAAGGCGATGAAGTTCGTGACATCCACCACGTTGTTGATGGATCGCTGACCGACGGATTCGATCGCGGCTTTGAGCCAATCAGGGCTTGGGCCAACCTTCACGCCACGAATGACTCTTGCCGTAAACCTTGGGCACTCAGCGGATTCCACCTTGAGCGTCAATCCGGAGTCGCCCGCGGTCACCCGGGTGGGAGGCATGAAATCGGGCAACGCCACATGTCTTGAGGGATCCTTGGCGCCGATTTCCCGGGCCAGTCCGAGATGGGCCAAGCAGTCGCCTCGATTACTCGTCACTTCGACATCGAGGAGGCTATCGGAACCGACCTTTTCAATGGAATCGATCGGGAATCCCACCGCCATCAATAAGGACTCAGCCTCCTCGGCGGAGGTCAAGGGCGGCGATACGAGGCGATTGAGCCATGCAAGGCTGGTCTTCATGGTGGGGAGGATAGGGTCGAATAAGCGGACCGTGAAGGATCCGCGATCCTGACATTTACTGGAAACCCGTTGCGTTCTGACCGAAAACCGATAATCTGGCAGCAGCCGGAGCCGTTTCGAAGGGTTCCGGTCAGCGGCATCGTTCGCCGCGGCTGGGCATCGCCATGGCACATCGGAACACTCCGAGCGAAGCACGGTTCGAAATCTGAAAAGCGCGTGCCGAAGAGGAAAGGCAGAGGTGTTGGATGAAGAAGGGTCACATGGCGCTGGCGTTGGTCGGCGTAGCGGGGCTGTGTAGCAGCGCCGCGTTCGGCCAGTCCGACGCGTGCGCAACAGCGACGTCAATCGGAAACGGAATTTTCGCGTATGACCTGACGGGAGCCACCAACGAAGGCAACACTGCGGGTCAATGTGGCACGACTGGTGTCGCACAAGACCTCTGGTGGGCCTACACGGCATCAGGTGCAGGCACGTTGACCGTGTCGACATGCGCCCAGACCTCCGCCGATTCTGTGCTCGCGCTTTGGGCCGACTGCTCGACGCCGATTGTCTGCAACGATGACGCTTGTGGTATTCAATCCACCGTCAGCACCACGGTGACCGCCGGTCAGGTTGTCTTGATCCGCGTCGCGGACTACAACGGCGGCGCTCACATCGGATCGATCAATGTTGTGGGTCCCGGTGCGCCTCCGCCCCCGCCTCCGCCCCCGGGTGATGCGTGCGCCGCCGCCCAAGTCGTCACAGACGGCTCCTATCCGTTTGATCTCAGCCTCTGCTCGAACGAAGGCAACGCCGGCGCGTCTTGCGGTCAAAGCGCCGCCGGCCCCGACTATTGGTTCAGCTACACCGCCGCCGCCTCCGGAACCCTCATCGCAAGCACATGCGGCGGAACCGGAGATGACACCGTTCTGTCGGTGTTCTCGAACTGCTCGACGCAGGTCGCGTGCAACGACGACAGCTGCAACTACCAAAGCGAAGTGGCGTATCCCGTCGCGGCAGGACAGACCGTTCTGATTCGCGTCGCCGGCTACGGCGGCGATGTCGTGTTCGGCAATATCAACTTCACATTGAACACCGCGCCTCCGTGTGCGGTTTCTCAGCCGACTGGCTCCTTCGTAGAGGCGGAAGAATGCGGCGACGACACCAACGGCGGCTGCAATGCGCCCAGACCGGTGTTCGAAGAACTTCCCTGTTCCGTCGCCGTGATCTTCGGTCACGCGTGGGCGAACGG
>JBKDPX010000143.1:0-2220 GCA_046342165.1 Phycisphaerales bacterium
GGCGATACCCCGGATTTGCCGGATCTTCAGGCTGAACGGTCACTTTCGGCGCGGGATCACGTGCGAACAGTCGCGACTGGCGCAAACGCTTTTCAGTCTCGGCGATCTGCGTCTTGTCGAGCGGACGATCCGGAAGAATCGTGACCGACCGACGAACCACACTGTCCCGCGTCTCTCGATTGCCCGTGATTTTCACTTCGCCGGTTCGGAAGCGACGCCCCTCGTTCACCAGCAACACGACATCGACCAGCGGCTTTTCCGGATCGCGCTGTTCGCGCCGAATCACGGCGATGTCGGCGTATCCGAGCTTGCCGTAAGCCGCTTACACCAACTCCATGCTCTTGCGTATCTTGTCGTCGCTATACAAGTCGCCCGGCTTGATGGACATCAAACCGATCAACTGGGCCGGCGTGAACACGCCCTCGTCGGATTTCTCGATCGAAATGCGCAAATCGCGCATCGTGTAGGGTTGCCCCTCTTCCACGATGAACGTGATGATCGCCTCCCTGCCGTCCGCACTGGGCGTCACGATGCGATCGCAGCGAATGTCGAGATGGCCGCGATCGCGGTAAAACTGAATCAACGCGGCGATATCGCGATCGAGCTTTTCATTTTCGAGCGGCGCCTTGGAGAACAGAAACGACTCCTTGCTCTCGATTTCACTCTTGAGCTCGTCGGCCGAGAATGATAGATTTCCTTCGAACCGAATCTCCGTCACGCGCGTCTTCTCGCCCTCGCGGATCTCAAACAACGCGATGCTCGAATCCTTCAGTTCCTTTTCATTCACCGAGACGCGGCAATTGAAGTATCCCTTCTCGCGATACATCGCTTCGATGCGGCGACACGCGCGATCAAGTTGCACCTGATCCACCGGAGTCTGCGCCAGAAATCCGCACAACGCGCGGATCTCGTCATCGGAGAACCGTTTGTTTCCGACCGACATCACATCCTCGATCAACTGCTGCTGCGAGAGGATGTACACGATCTCGACGGAACCGTCGGACAACTGCTGGACGCGACTCTCGACCCGTCGGAATTTGCCGAGGCGGTTCAGACGCGCCACGTCTTCGCTGACCATCTTGCTGGAAAACGGCGCGCCTTCGCGGAGTCGCAACTGATTGATCACCAGTTGTTCCGTCGCCGTGTCGAAAGCCCTGACATCATTTTCATCGGGCGGTCTTCGAACCAAAATCCCCTTGACAGGGCGACCCTCAAACGGTGCAAGTTCCGGCGAGACCTCCGGTTGTTCCACACCCTGAGCCGCAGGCGCCATCTCCTGGGCGGCCGCGATGGAAGCAACTCCTCCCGGAATCGCAAGACCGGCACCCAAGGCGAGGCGGGAACATGTTCTCAATAGATATCGAATGTGCACGCCATCACAATATCGCACCCGATTGGCCGACACAAACCACCCCCACGGATTCCGATCCGCTTGTCCGGTTTTTCGACATCCCCGAACGCGACGCAAGTATCAGCATCAACGTCATTTCCGCTCGATCGCCGCGCCGAGTCCGCGCCCCGGTTGGACTTTCGATGAACCCAACCCCTAACTTTTCTCCCCTGCATCGGGTGGGATGGCCGATAGGTGTGTCTCATTCGTCGAGAACGGTCTTTCGGAGTGTGTCGTGGTGGTACGTCGTTTCGCCGTCTATCTCATCGCTTGTGTCAGTCTGCTGGCCGCTCTTGGTTTGGTGTGGCTGTTGATACGACCGGAACACATTCATCGAGCGGGAACTCCGGTATTGCTGACCGTATTCGCGCTGTTGCTTCTTCCCGGCCTCTCCTGGGCGGGCTGGAGGCTGGATACCGCTCCGAGCCGCATGTGAAATGACCACGAAAAAGGCGGGCGCAAAAGCACCCGCCTCGAGGCTCACACAGAATCGATCAGACGCCGAGCAGTTCCATCGCGTTCTTGACGATGTCGTCCGCCGTGAGGTTGCACATCTTGAGAACTTCCTCGGGCGTGCGCGCGCTCTTGGGGATGCGCGTGACGTGCATCTGCTTCAGGCGGAAGCCGTCACCGCTCTCAAGCAACGCTTCGGCGATCGCCGAACCCAATGCTCCGCCGAAGTTGTCTTCCACCGTCATGACGTTGCCCGAGCTCGCACCGATGATGTCGAGGACACCCTCCGCGTCAAACGGCAACGAGTACAAATCGACAAGACCCACCGACACACCCTTCTTGTCGAGCATCTCGATGGCCTTGTTGCATTCGTGCAC
>JBKDPX010000144.1:0-10406 GCA_046342165.1 Phycisphaerales bacterium
GAATCTCGGACGTACCAATGAAGGTGCTACCCTCACAGAGAATCTGCGCGCGAGTGGATTTCTTGCGCGAATCAAGAAGGAAACTGCCATGACAAAGAGTCGTTTCGTCCAGTCCGTGTGCACCGCTTCGATGCTCGTCGCGCTCGCAGGTTCGAATCCCGCGTTGGCCGGCGGCCCTGAGTCGATGGATCGAATCCCTGCGAACGCCGCGGTGGTGTTGTCGGTGAAGAACATCTCCGAGTACACCAAGGGAATCGAGTCTTTCGGTTCCTCCATGAGCATGATGCAGGAGATGGGCGATATCGGTGCATCGTTCGATGAGATGTTGGACATGCCCGGTCTGAATACCGCGGGTTCGATGTCTGTCGCGATTCTTCCCGGAGCGGATGGCACCATCAACATGGAGGCTGATGGAGTCCGTTGGCTCGCGATCGTCCCCGTCAGCGACTTCGCCGCGATGCAGAAGAGCTTGAGCGAGATGGGAGCGAGCGCGGATCCTGCGGAAGATCCCTCCACGATGTACTCGAAAGAAATCGGCGGCGGTTTCGCTGCCGTATCTGACGACCAGTCACTGCTTGAACTCGCCTCCAGCGGATCGAACGCGACCTTCACCTCGATGATGGGATCGATCGGCGATTCAATCTCAGACTCATCCATGGGCTTCGTGTTCGTGAACATGCCGTTGTTCAAGAGCGTGATCCAGGAAGGCGTCGGCGGTGCGAAAGAAGAAATGGCCGCGGGTCCCATGGCGATGGGTGGCGAAGCGATGCTCAAGAGCATGGAGCAGACCTTCATTTTCATGAACGATTTCGCTGATCAGGCGCAGGGCGCCGTTCTTGGAATGGACTTCGCGGCCGATGGAATGCGCATGAACTTCGGCGCTCAGTTCAAAGAGGGCACCGAAATGGCGGGATACTTCGCCGAGGGCGGTGATTCCGCTTCGCTGATGTCGAAACTCCCCGATCAGGACTTCCTGATCGCCGGCGCCTTCGACACATCGAGCCCGGGAGTCCGTCTCGCCATGAAGAAGATGGGCGAGTTCTCCAAGGGCATGCAAGATGCCGCGCAGCAGATGGCCGCCGCCAGTGGCATGCCCGGCGATGACATGGGCGACCTGACCAAGATGATGGACCTCATCGGAGATTACGAGACTCTTGACGGTACGGCGTTCGGCATCGGCTCCGCGCCCGGCGGCATCATGGGTGGATTGTTCACCAACGCGAGCACCTATCAAAAGACTTCGAAGGCCGCTGAATTGCGTCAAGCAAGCCGCGCGATGATCGAGCAGATGAACGGCAAATCGATCATGGGCATGAAAGTCACCAGCGAATACAGCGCCGCTGCGGCGACCATCGCAGGTGTCGAGGTTGACTCGTGGAGCACGGCGATGATGCCGGACCCGAATGACCCCAACGGCATGCAGGCGCAGATGATGATGAACATGGTCTTCGGCGCCGGCGGAATGGGTGGCATGTCCGCCGTCATCGGAGACGGCCTCGTCGGTACGATGAGCCAGAACACCAAGCTCATGGGCAAGGCCATCGCCGCCGCCAAGGGCGATGGTGGTTTCGCCGCGAACGCCGATATCGCGTCGATCTCCGGAAAACTCCCCGCCAAGCGCATCTTCGAGATGTACATCGGCAGCAAGGCGATCATGGAGAACATCGCCGGATTCGCGATGATGGCCGGCGGCGAGGCTGAAATCCAAGTGCCCAAGGATCTTCAACCCGTCGCCCTCGCGGCAACCGCCGGTAAGGGCGGCATGGGTATGCACCTCTTTGTGCCGGCTTCGTTCATGAAGGCCATGGAATCGCTCAGCGAAATGGCGGGTCCCGGCATGGAAGAGCCCATGGACGACATGGGCGGCGACGATGCGGGCAACCCTCGCTTCTGAACTGAATCGAACCTTCGCGAAGACCCGGCCCATGGTCGGGTCTTCGTCGTTTTTCACTGACATGAATCCATGAAGTCATGGTCCTTCATCAACGGCTCCCTTCCGCTCGATCGCCCGGTGATCGTCGGCATTCTCAATGTCACTCCGGACAGCTTTGCGGACGGTGGACATTATATGTTATTAGATCATGCCGTCGCCGCCGCCGAGCGCATGCGCGACCAGGGCGCTGACATGCTCGATATCGGCGGCGAATCCACTCGGCCGGGAAGCGAACCTGTCGACAGCGAGGAGCAGATTCGACGCATCGTTCCCGTGATTGAAGCGTTGCGAGCGCGAGGTTGTGCCCTGCCGATTTCCGTCGACACCACGCGTGCGCCGGTCGCGCAAGCCGCGATCCGCGCCGGTGCGAACGCGATCAACGATGTTTCCGGGGGGCGTGATGACGCGGACATGTTCAATCTCGCGGCGACAAGCGGCGCGGGTCTTGTGCTGATGCATCGATTGATCGCTCCGAAACTCGATCAATACTCCGATCGCTATGCGGTCGATCCGAAGTATCAGGATGTCGTCGATGATGTGCGTGCCATGCTCGCCGCCGCCGCGTCATCGGCGATGAAAGCCGGGGTACGCGCTGATCGGATCGTTCTTGATCCCGGACTGGGCTTCGGCAAAAGCGTCGAGGACAATCTGCGTCTGATCGAAGATACGAGAAGACTCGCCGAACTCGGATTCCCCATCATGAGTGCGTTGAGCAGAAAGTCATTTGTCGGAAGGTGGCATCTTCAGCGTGACTCCACGCCTGACGAGCGGCTTGAAGGCACTTTGAAGTTGAGCGAGCGTCATCGCGAACGGGGAGCGATGATTTTCCGGGTGCACGACGTCGAGCCGCACGTTCGATTGCTCAAGCGCCGATGATCAGACACAACATCCCGTCGCGGCGTATTCCGCGCGGATGTGCGCGACGAGATCCGCCGCGAGTTTCTTGGTTCTGGGGCCGATCACGCCCGCGCCCACCGGACGCCCGTCGATTTTCACGACTCCTGCGACGGTGGTTAGCGTTCCCACAATCATCACTTCCTCTGCGCCGCGAAGTTCTGCGACCGTCATCGGACGCGAGATCACGCCCATGTCGCCGTCGAGTTGAAGCTCTCGCGTGATGCCGCCGAGAATCGAGACGCTGTCGAGTGAAGGCGTCACCAATTGACCGTTGACACATGCCACGAGGTTCGTCGATGTCGCTTCGCCCACGAGTCCGTCACGAACGAAAATCGCGTCATCCCAACCCTCGTCCGCCGCGGTCATAGCCGCCATGACGTTGCCCATCAACGAAATCGATTTGATGTGACCTTTGTGCCAACGGAAGTCTTCGAGAGTCATCGCCGTCTTCGCCGGCGGATTGAGACACTCCGTCAATGTCGGTGCGGGCGTGCAATAGGCCATGACGGTCGGGGTGATCGGGCCGTCTGGGACACGGGTTCTGACGCCGCGTCCGGGAGCGGGCACGCCGCGCGTAACCTGCACATAGATAAACGCATCTTGCATCCCGTTCCGGATCAACAACTCGGGCAGGATGGTCGCGAGTTGTTGCGCATCCCACTGCAGACGGATCTCGGCAAGACCGTTCGAGAGTCTGCGGATGTGTCGATCAAGCGAGCGGATGTGACCGCCGTATGCGCGGATCCCTTCGTACAGCCCGTCGCCGAAAATGAAACCGCGATCGAACACATTCACGCTTGCGCGGTCGTGGGGGACGAAACTGCCGTTGAGGTACACCTGCATCACATCTCTTTTCGGGGAGTCGAACCCGCTGTCAGGAGTTTTCTTCCTCGTCCGTCTGCTCGGGCTTGCGCGAGGTGTAATACGAACCGCTCAGCCAGCCGTACAGGTCCGCATCGCGCGCCTTATTGTCCGCGAACGGGTATGTGGCACAAGTCGGTGAAACCGCCTTTCCCGTCACGCGGCACATCGTCGGCTCACGATCTTTGAACCACTCAAAACCCGTGCGATCCGACCACGAATCCGGCACAATCACCCGGAACCGACGCGATTCAGGTCCCATGATTTCGATTCGGATCACCGCCGCATCCGGCGCGATCGCGCCCTCGATGATTCCCGGCCACTCGATGAACGCCGCGGCTTGACCGACGGCCATTCCCGTGACCGGATCGATCAAGCGATCCCATCCCGCGTTTTGGAGTTCCTCCGTGCCGCCCCGGACTCTGTACGCGTCCGCGTGCACGAGCCGACCCCCTGAAAGGGCATGCGAGCCTTTGGGAATCGGATACGCGTTCACGATGACGAATGTCGGACTCGATACCGTTCCCCGACCGATCCCGAGCCCGGCACCCACCGCACGGACGAATGTCGTCTTCCCCGCGCCCATCTCGCCTTCGAGTCGAATCACATCGCCCGGAATCAACAGCGAAGCGACCGCGGCGCCGAAAGCCTCAGTCAGTTCCTCAGCATGCAGTTCTCGGGTGATCTCGATCATCCTTCGATTATTCCCTTATCGAGCGCCGTGATCCCAGCCTGCGTCATCGAGTCTTTGCGTGGCCCCGTCGAGGCTTGTAAGCGCGGCGCCGGGATCGCCGCCGACAACCATGCCGATCCGCGTCACGCGAGTGCCTGAGCGGGGAAGTCTCTCGGGCAGTTTCATGTCGGCCCTCGCCGTAAATAACAATTCATAATCTTCGCCGTCGGCGATGGATCGTCCCGCGCTGCGATTCGCGTCTCGCAGCGGAATCGAAGTTTCATCGAGCATCACGAGTACTCCCGACGCTTTTCCGATCCGCGAGGCGTCGAGTCCGAGTCCGTCGGAGACATCCATCATCGCACCGAGTGTGTCGCCCGCAAGAACATATATTTCATGAGATTCTGCAACGCGCGGCGTGAAAGACACATGATGTCCGAGTCCCGTTGTCGCGTCAAAACTCGCTCCGATCGCTCCCGTCACGTACACCGCATCGCCGGGCTTCGCGCCTGAACGCAAAGGACTCCTCATCCCCGCCGGCTGAAATCCTGCGGCGGTGACTGTCAGCATCAGCGGTGTTCCGCGCGGAACGCTCGCGATATCGCCGCCGACGAGCGGGCAGCCGAATGCCGCGGCGTGCTCGCGAAGTGCATCGCAGAGCAGCGTTGCGTCGGATTGAGACATGTCTTCCGGCAGCGCGCCCGTGGCGAGACACCACGCGGGCCTCGCGCACATCGCCGCGAGATCGGAAATGCTCCGTGCGACGGCCTTGCGCGCGACGATTTGAAGCGGAGTGCCTGAGCGATAGTGTCGACCTTCGATCACCTGGTCGACGGTCAGCACGAGTTGATCTCCCGATGGCGTGCGAACCACCGCGGCATCATCACCCGGGCCGACCAGAATGTCGCTTCCGGTCGCGCCGATCTTCATGATGCGCTCGAGGAGTTCCGATTCCTTCATCACTTGGTTTCGTTCCAGATCCCGATTTCAAAACGGCCGTTCGAGTCCGCCGCGCCTCGGAACATTCCTTCCGAGTTGAACAGCATCACGATTTCGCCTGACTTGGACACCACGATGAGTCCGCCGTCATCGGGGTTGAGTGTCTTGAAAACGAGATGGCTCGCCGCTGCGTGTGCGGATTCACCCGCGAGTTCCATGCGATCGGAAATCGTCTTTGCGACGCCGTGCCGAATGAATTGCTCTCCCGTTCCGGTGCAACTGATCGCGCAGGTGTCGTTGTTCGCGTAACAACCCGCGCCGATGATGGGTGAATCACCCACGCGGCCGAATCGTTTGCCGGTCATTCCGCCGGTGCTGGTCGCGGCGGCGAGATCGCCTTTCGAGTCAAGCGCGACGCATCCGACGGTGCCGTATGCATAAGGCGGTCGAACGCCGGCGTCAGCGATGCCGTTTTCTTGCTTCCATTCCTCGAGGGATCGCCGCCGCTTCTCGGTATCGAAATATGAGTTCGGCACGCGATCGACTTTCATCTCGTCGGCGAACTTCTCGGCGCCGTCTGCCGCAAGAAGCACATGGCGTGTTCTTTCCATGACGAGTCGCGCGAGCGAGATCGGATTCTTCACCGTGCGCACCCCGGCGACGGCACCGCACGATAAATCCCGTCCATCCATGATCGACGCATCGAGTTCATGTGCGCCCGCCGCGGTGAACACTGCGCCTTTGCCGGCATTGAAGTTGGGATCGTCTTCGAGCATGCGGACGACGGCTTCAGCGGTATCGAGTGCTGAAGATCCCTTCGACAACATGTCTCGTCCGAATGTGAGAGCGTTGCGGAGTGAGTTCTCGTATGCCGCGACTTCTTCGGGCTTCGCCGTTTTGGAAAGAACGCCGGCACCGCCGTGAATCGCGATGGCGAACGTCGGCCTCGATGATGTCCGATTCATCGAAGTGCAACCGGTGAGCAGCAGGCAAGCCGAGAGCAGTACGAGCGTCAGGTGCATGGATGATCCCGCGGTGAAACGTCCGAAACGAAAGTCTGCGACTGCACCTGATTGTACGGGCATCGAAACGAAGCTGGATCAATCAAAGACCGTGTAGCCTCTTTCGCCCCCGGCGTAAAAGGTGGACGGATCCGGCGGTCGCAGCGTCATCCCGGTTCTGAACTTATTGACAAGATCGGGATTTGAGATGAACGGCACGCCGAACGCGACCGCATCGCAGTCGCCGCGGGAGATGTAGGTGTCCGCCTTTTCTTTTGTGAACCCCGAATTCGTGATGATCGGTGCGGAGCACATCGCTCGGAAGAATGAAACGGGAATGAGTTTCCAATCTCCGACCTCGCGGGCGTGACGAACATCACCCTCGAGCGCCTCCATGATGTGAAGGTATGCGGGCTTCATCTTGTCGAGTTCGCGCACGACGTATCCGAAGGTCGACTCAGGATCCGAATCGCGCATCGTCTGCGAGGTTCCGCTCGGGCTCAGCCGCACGCCGACTCGATCCGCGCCCCATACGCCGATCAATGCCTTCATGGACTCAAGCATGAATCTCGCGCGTTTCTCAAGAGTTCCGCCCCACGCGTCCGCTCGTGTGTTCGTGCCGTCCCGCAAAAACTGGTCGGGGAGATAACCGTTCGCGCCGTGCAATTCAACTCCATCAAAGCCCGCTGTTTTCGCACATTGAGCCGCGTGTCGATAACGCTCGATCACGCCGGGAATCTCCGACTCTTCCAACGCGCGTGGAGCTTCGTACGGATGGCTTCCCGTATACGTTCTGCTCGTTCCCTTCGGCGCGATCGATGAAGAACTGACCGGCAACGCGCCTCCGGGCTGAAACTCTCGATGACTCACTCGGCCGACATGCCACAGTTGGCAGAAAATGCGACCTCCCGAATCGTGGACGCGATCCGTAACGGCTCTCCACGCTTTCACATGCGCATCGGTGTAGATGCCGGGCGTGAACGGATACCCCTGACCTTCCGCGCAGATTTGCGTGGCTTCGCTGATCAGAAGTCCCGCCTCGGCTCGCGCGGCGTAGTAACGCGCGGTCATCTCGACGACGCAACCTTCCATCGTCGCACGACAACGCGTGAGCGGGGCCATGACGATCCGGTTGGGAAGTTCGAGTGCACCGATCCGAAGCGGCGTGAAGAGGTCTTGGTTCATGCGGGATTGTTGGCCCCGCGGCGCGTTTTCTCTCGAATATGCGCGAAGATGAACCACGCCGTCACATACACGGCGACGGTCATCCAACTCGCCACGGGTGGCGTTGTCCACGCACCGACATGAGATTTGAGTCCGCTCAACATCGTGTTGACACTTCCGTCTGGCGAGGCAACCTTCCAGCGTGTGAGGACGATGCGCCAAACAAGTTCCGCCGTCATGTATACCGCGAGCGCGTGTTTGCCGAGCACGCAAAGCGGCATCAATTTGATCGCGCCCCGGTCGTCGATGAGATGCCATAGCAACGCGAGCAGCAGCGCACCGATGCCCGCATGCAACAAGACGAAAGACGATGTGAAAAAGTCCTTGCTCAGCGGCATCGCAATGGGCGGAGAAGCGAATGTCCATCCGATTGCGATCACGCACGAAACAAACCCCATGATGGAGATTCGTTTCGCATGAGTCCGTTGGTCTTGCGAATCAAACAGCATGCGCGCACACTCGGCTCCGATCATGCAAAGCGCCGTCGCTCCCGCTCCTTGTGTGAATGCGACTCCGAACCATCCGAACTCGCCGATGAGATATCGCTGTGCGTTTGTTTGCGGCGTCCAGATGTGTTCGGGATTGTCGCCGAAGGTCATCATCCCGAGGAGATACCACTTCCATGCGATCGCGAGGACAATCACTGAATATCTCATCGAAACGGGACCAAGCAAAAACACCTTGGTCATCAAGCCGGTCCAGGCGAGCATCTGCAGAATGTCCCACTGGAGCAACACTCGCCATGTGAGCGGTTGGTCGAAGCCGATCGAGGCGCATTTCAGTATCGTGCCGCAAAGGTAGAGCGCACACGAGCGGAGGAATGCATGCTTGATGATTACGATTGCGGAGAGTTCACGCTCCTTCGCGCTTCGTATGGTCAGCCATGCGCCCGCACCCATGATGAAGATGAAGAGCGGAAAGACGACATCGGCGAGGCCGATGCCTTGATGCCCATCGTTCCAACCGCGATGGCCGATCCAGCCGGGAAAGTTCGAATCCCCTCCGGCGAAGTTCACGAACATCATCAGCGCGATCACCGCGCCGCGGAAGGCATCAAGACTCGCGATTCGTTCAAGCTTCCTCATGGTGTGCTCGCTCGAGTGACAACATACGCGCTACCGCGGCGATTGACGAGCCATGCGATCGCAATGTCCCGTGCGGAGTAGATTCGATTCGCGCTCATTGCATCCTTGAACGCAGGATCGACCGTGATGATGTCACCGTCAGCGGTCATGCCGCACACCACGAGCAGATGTCCCGCGGTCGGGCTGTATGGAGCGCCTGAAAGCGAGCCTCTGACGCTGATGACCACAGGCGTGCCGGACTCGAGCAGTTCGCGAAGCTCTTGGAATGATGACATTCGCATGAAGCGCGCATCAAGTCGCCCCTTGGTGAGTTGATGGACCGCCTGAAGATTGCGCGGCCAATTGCCGTAGATGTCATGCAGATCATCATGCGCCGCGCGTGCGAGCGTTGCGACATCGATCGATTCGCCGTAAAACGCGCAGATCATCGCCAAAGACGCCGGACTGCACAGCCGACCCGCGAGCGATTCATCATCGGTCTTCTGCGAGCGATGCGGAACGTGAATACGGACTTCCGTTCCGCGTGACGCAGTGACGATCGCGGCGCGTTTCATCAGGGTGCCGGTCAACGAGAGGCGGCCGATCGGTGCGCTTGCTCCGTCAAACTTCAGTTCGACCGAATCAAACGCGCCGGTGATGACATCGACATCGAGCTTTGCGAAGCGCCCATCGCCGGGATTTGCTGTGGAAAGAATCGGCGACCAGTTGGTCCAACGCTCTTCCGATCCGATCGTTTGTCTCGCGCGCCAGGACAGATTCGGGGCGTTTGAATCGATCGAAGCGATGTTCCAGTTCGGAACGGCTTCTATGAACGGCCCTTGGTTTGATGTGATCCGTACCACGCGGCTGTCGGCTGTCGTGCGCTCCGTTCGTATGTGCGAATACCCGCGTGGCCAAGAACAGCCACAGATCGCAAGCGACAGCAGGATCACGGGGAGCAAGCGCATCTCACGAAAGCATAACGTCGCGAGGACTCGTACGATACGAGCATGAATCGAATCGCCATGATCGTGATGTGCCTGTTCGCGTCTTTGTGCGGCGCACAGGAAATCAAGTTCGAGAAGTACACGCTCGCCAACGGCATGAAAGTGATTCTGCATGAGGATCACAGTCTTCCCGTTGCCTCGATCAATATCTGGTACGGCGTGGGTTCGCAGGATGAGCCGCCGGGACGCTCGGGTTTCGCACATTTGTTCGAGCATTTGATGTTCATGGGAACCGAGCGCGTTCCGGGCAATCAGTTCGATGTCCTCATGGAGACCGGGGGCGGCGCCAACAACGCCAACACCGATCTGCATCGAACCAATTACTTCAGTTGGGGCCCCTCCAAGTTGCTTCCGACCCTGCTTTGGCTCGATGCCGATCGTCTCGAGGACTTCGGCCGCAACATGAATCAGGACAAGCTCGACAAGCAGCGTGATGTCGTGCGAAACGAACTCCGCCAAAGCGTTGAGAACGCCCCATACGGAAAAGCTGACGAGGCGATCTTTCGATTGTTGTTTCCGGCCGATCACCCATATGTCACCGGCGTCATCGGCACGCATGAGGATCTTGAAGCGGCAAGCGTGAACAACGTCAAGGATTTCTTCGCGAACTTCTATGTGCCGCGAAACGCGTCGCTTGTCGTCGCCGGCGACTTCGAGTCCGCCGAAATCAAACCGATGATCGAATCTCTCTTCGGCACGATTCCGGCGGGCGCGCCCATTTCGATAAAGTACGAATCGCCGCGTGAAGAGATACCGATCAAACCCGCGGGCGTCAAACGAATGACGGCGATCGACAAAGTCGAACTT
>JBKDPX010000145.1:0-11055 GCA_046342165.1 Phycisphaerales bacterium
TCCATCGTCGCGAGTTTTTCGCGCTCGCCTTCGACCAGTCGCTCCACGGGAATACCGGTCCAGCGACCGACGATCTGCGCGATCGCTTCCGCGTCCACTTCTTCCTTCACGAGCGCGTGTCCGCCCGCCTGTCGCGCATCAAGCGCCGCTTCCGCTTTCGTCAGACTCGCTTCGAGATCACGAATCTCGCCGTAACGAATCCGCGCCGCTGCCTCCAACTCACCGCGACGCTGTGCCTGCTCGAGTTCGACGTTCTTCTTCGCGATCCGCTCTTTCAGCGACTTCACCGCATCAAGCTCCTGCTTCTCCTCGTTCCATCGCGCCGACAACGCGCGATTGCTCTCCTGCAATTCGGCCAGCTCACGCTCTATGCGCTCGAGTTCCTTGCGTGTGCCTTCGGCCTCTCCCGCGTGCTTGTCGGACAACTCGATCTTCAGCGCCTCACGCTCGATCTCAAGCTGCATGATCCGCCGCCGCAGCTCGTCCAATTCCGCGGGCATGGAATCATTTTCGATTCGAAGTCTTGAGGCCGCCTCATCGATCAGATCGATCGCCTTGTCCGGCAGGAATCGATCGGCGATGTATCGATGCGACAACGATGCAGCCGCAAGAATTGCGGAATCTTGGATTCTCACGCCGTGGTGCGCTTCATAGCGGGGCTTCAAGCCGCGAAGGATCGCCACGGTCTCCTCGACGCCGGGCTGGTCGACGTAGATCGGCTGGAATCGACGCTCGAACGCCGGATCTTTCTCCACATGCTTGCGATACTCATCAAGCGTCGTCGCGCCGATGCACTTGAGTTCGCCTCGCGCCAGCGCGGGCTTGAGCAGATTGCCCGCCGAGACCGCGCCCTCCGCCGCGCCGGCTCCGATGATCGTGTGCAACTCGTCGATGAACAGGATGTATCGTCCCGCACCCGCCGCGACTTCGCGCAGCACAGCCTTGAGTCGCTCCTCGAACTCGCCGCGAAACTTCGCGCCCGCGAGCAACTGTCCGACATCCAGACTCATGACGCGCTGATCGCGCATGCTTTCAGGACAATCTCCGTTGACGATGCGAAGCGCGAGACCTTCGGCGATCGCGGTCTTGCCGACGCCGGGTTCGCCGATCAGGACCGGATTGTTCTTTGTGCGTCGCGACAGGACCTGCATGCAGCGACGGATCTCTTCGTCTCTTCCGATGACGGGATCCAACTTTCCGCTCTGCGCGCGCTCGGTGAGATCGATCGCGTACTTCTTCAACGCCTCGAAGTTCGACTCCGCGTTCGGATCGTCGACGCGTTCCACTCCCGATGCTTTGCGAATCTCCTTCGCCGCCGCTTCGAGCTTCCCATGCGTCAACCCCAAGCCCGACAACAAGTCCTTCGCCTTGTCATTCACGCTCGCCACGGCGAGCAGCAAGTGCTCCGAACTGATGTACGAATCACCAAGCCGCTTGCTCTCCGCGTCGGCCTTGCTCAAGACATCCATGATCGCGCGCCCGGTCGCGCCGCCGCCGCCGGACACTCGCGGCAATCTCGTCAATTCAGCCGCCGCCACCTGCTTCACGCGCGCGCCATCCGCCCCCGCTTTCGACACGATCGCGTTCGCGGGACTCGTCTTGTCCTCGAGCAACGCCGCGAGCACATGCAGTCCGGTGATTTCGGGATGCCCCTGTGCCGACGCGGCCGATTGTGCGTCCGCGAGTGCTTGCTGAGCCGATGCCGTCAATCGATCCATGCGCATGGTCGTGCCTCCTGAAAGATCCGTTCCGGGGATCCTTGATGCAAAAGGCGGGCCGATTCCGATACACCTTCTCTCCGCGCTTTCGTGCCAAGTTGGCAGAACCGGCCGCTTGAATCGGGAATGCGGGGACAAATACGACGTTCCCCGGCCCTTGAGTCCGTACAGAATCCGAATATTGAAGCGTTCGTGTTGACCCGAGCGCTCGAAGTCGGTACAACAATGACCCTGCGATACATGGAGTATGCGATGTCCAGCAAGATTGCCCGAATCAGTGTGTTGCTCGTCCTCGGTGCCTCAGGCATCGCCCTGACCGCGTGTAACAACGCTGGCATCCGCTACAACCTCACTCCCGGCATGATGGGCGTGAACACCCGCTTCTCCGACAAGCAAAACAACATCGCGATCACCCGCAACATGAATCGCCGCGAACTTTGGGACGACCTCGGCCGCATCGGATTGCTCGATCGCCCGAGCCGTCTGACTCCGGTTCCTTTGGCTCGCTGAACGCCTTCTGAATATGAACGACATCCCCGCGGCGGCGCGGGGCTTTCTTTTTTCCTTCTGTGAATCAGATCACTGGCGAAGCGCGTCACGCATCAAGGTCAGAAATGTTCCTTGTTCCGCCGCTTCCCGATCAACCTCACCCGTGTTCAACACGCGCCGGTCATAACCACCGTCAGTTCGCAACAGCCATGCGTTGCGACGATCGGAACTCATGATCTCGAAGATGCGATGCAACTTGCGCCTCGCCTCTGCGCCCTTGACCGGCACCGCGGCTTCGACGCGATTCGACAGGTTTCGATACATCCAGTCCGCGCTGGAAATGAACCACTCGCCGTCGAGCGGATCCTCCTGCCCCGACGCGAAATGAAACACGCGGCTGTGCTCCAGGAATCGACCGATCACCGAGATCACCTCGATGTTCTCCGACATTCCACGCATGCCCGGCTTCAAACAACAGAATCCGCGCACGAACAGCGTGATCTTCACGCCCGCCTTGCTCGCGGCGTACAACCGCTCCGTCATGTCGCGGTCTTCCATCGAATTGATCTTCGCGACGATCCGCGCCGGCAACCCCTTGCGCGCGTTTTCGATCTCGCGATCGATCATTTGATTGAACTTCTGCCGCATGTTGAACGGCGCAACAAGTAATGTATTATAAGATTGGGTCGCCGCCAAGCCCGTCAGATAGTTGAACAGACTCACCAGATCCGACGTGATGTCCGGATCGCATGTAAGCAATCCGAGATCCGTGTACAACTGCGCGGTCTTCGGGTGATAGTTGCCCGTTCCAAGGTGCGCGTAGCAGCGCAAGCCCTTGTTCTCCTTGCGGACCACCAGACTCGTCTTGCAGTGCGTCTTCAGTCCGAGTACGCCGTAAGCGACGTGCACGCCCGCCTTTTCAAGCTGTCTCGCGAAACGCACATTGCGCCCCTCGTCAAATCGCGCGCGAACTTCGACCAGACACGCCACCTGCTTGCCCTGCTCCGCGGCGCGCATCAGATGCTCAATGAACGGCGAATCGGGACTCGTGCGATACAGCGTCTGCTTGATCGCGACGACATCGGGATCCGCCGCCGCCGAGGCGATGAATCGCTCGACGGTCGCCGAGAAACTCTCGTACGGATGGTGTACGAGCAGATCACTCTTGCGAATGGCCGCGAAGAAATTGGAAGGCGTCTTGTCCGCCGCGGATTCCGGCCTCACGCGCGCGGGAATCACCGGTTTCCAAGCCGTTTCCTTGAGATCCTGACGATCGACATCGCACAGTTCGTTGAGCGCGAGATACTCCGCATCGCTGGGGATCTCGTACACATCCTGCGGATCGAGACTCAGATTGTCCTGCAACCAGCGCGACAGTCCGGGTGTGACGCCCTCCTCCACTTCGACGCGAACCGCACGCGCGAATTTGCGCTGCTTCAGATCCGCTTCGACGGACTGCAGAACATTCGCGCCGTCAAGGTCGTCCTTTTGAATGCCCGCCGACCGCGTCACGCGGAACATCACCTGCTCATGCAACACCATGCCCGGAAACAATTCGGCGAGATTCGCGCGAATGATGTCTCGTAATAAGATAAAATGAATCTCACGATCCTTCGATCCCGGCAATCGAACGAATCGTTTGATGTTCGGAATCTTCAATCGCGCGTGCTGAGGCTCCGCGCCTCGATCGCCCGTCGCGCGATCCGACTGCGCGATCTCGGCGTCGCGCGGATCCTGCGCGAGGATCGCGAGATTGTCCGACAGATTCGAAATGAACGGAAATCGGTGCGCAGGATCGACCGCCAAAGGCGTGAGCGCCGGGAAAACATTTTGCTCGTGCCACTCGCGCGCCCACTGCGCTTCCTTCTCGCTCAAATCGCTCCACCGAAGGATCCGGATCCCTTCCGACTCAAGCGCCGGCCGCAACTCCTGCGACCAGATCCTCGACTGCTCCCGTTGCAGCTCGGACGCCAGATCTCTGATCAACACAAGCTGTTGCCGCGGCGTCAGGCCGTCGGCCTGCGGCGCATCCACCCCCGCATGCACCTGACGCTTCACCAACCCCACCCGCTTCATGAAGAACTCGTCGAGGTTGCTCGTGAAGATCGACAGAAATCGCACCCGATCCAGCAACGCCACCCGCTTGTCCGACGCCTGCGCCAACACACGCCGATTGAACTCCAGCCACGATGTGTCCCGGTTGAAGAACCGCCCCCCGGCCTCCGCTTGCGCCTTCAACACGTTCGACTTGCTGTGTGGCATCTGACCTGTACCCGACCTTCCTCTGTTCCACTCTATTCGCCCGCCAACCCTCACCTGTTCAGATCGGATGTTCGACGCACTCTTGGTCAGACAAACTCAACTCGGCAGAGTATCGACGCCGCTCGCGTGTTCGCAATCTGTTTGTATTGTTTGACTAGGCAATTGCGAATGAAATGCCATTTTTAGTCAAAAAACGCACATCAGGCGCTTCCCGATCGGCCACGCTTAGCCCACATGTTCCGCTTTTTGCTCACGAGACATCAACATCCCGATCGCTTCGATCGGATCGACATCATCGAACAAGATCGAATGCACCGCGTGGGCGATCGGCATGTCCACCCGATACTTCGCGGCCAGTTCCACCACGCTCTTACACGTCGCGACACCCTCGACGACATACGGGCTCTCTGCCAGATACTCATTGAGCTTGCGCCCGCGTCCCAACGCTTCGCCACAACTTCGATTTCGCCCTTCCGGACTGAAACAGCTGGTCGCAAGGTCCCCCACCCCCGCCACGCCGAAGAATGTTTCCGCGTTCGCGCCCAATGCGACGCCAAGTCTCGTGATCTCAGCCAAGCCGCGCGCCAACATCGCTGATTTCGCGTTGTTTCCGGCCTGTAATCCGTCGACCACGCCCGCCGCGATCGCGATCACGTTCTTGACCGCACCCGCAAGTTCCACCCCCGCGACATCCGGGTTGGTGTAGACCCGCAACCACGATGTCGCGAAAGTGCGCTGAATGTGGACGGCAAACGCCGCATCGTCACTCGCCGCGATCATCGCCGCCGGCAGGCATCTCGCCAGTTCGGTCGCGATCGTCGGCCCGGAGAGCACTCCGACTCGGCGCGGCTTCTTGTCCGGGTCATCGACCTTGAGTTCCCGAAGAACCCCGGTGGTGATCTGTGTCGGTCTGAGCAGGGTCGAGTTTTCGATGCCCTTGGCGACCGAGACGATGCCCGCGTGGGGCTCCACAAACTTCCCCAAACTTGTCCACACCTCGCGAATGTGCTGAACCGGAATGGCCGACACAATCAAATCCGCACCCTTGAGCGCATCCGCGGCCTTCGTAGTAACGCGGACCGACGCCGGCAGTTCAAAGCCCGCAAGTCTTTTGCTGGCACGGGTTTGCGCAAGCGCATCGGCTTCTTCGGCGCTGTGTCCCCACATGACGATCGATGTTTCGCCGCCGCGAACACCCCCCGGCTTGTCCTTGGCTGACAGCATGCCTGCGCACACCATTCCCATCTGGCCCAAGCCCAAAATGGCAATTCGACGCGATGGCGAAACCTCTTCGTGACTCATGTTCGAACTCATGGTGAGCATCCGATCTCGGCACACCGGGGCTGAACACCCCGACGCGCCGCCTCGTATGGTATCGGACCCCGAGGGTCGGCGCGGCTATCGTAACAGCCCCGCGGTCGCGGGTTTGTGCTTTCAGCCGGAGGGGCGGTTCAGCGGCGGTTCTCGCCCGAGCCGGGCAATCACTTGTCACCTATTTTCGGAGCGCCCCATGGCTCAACATCACGATCACGTTCACGAAGACGGCGCCACTTGCTGCTCGCACCACGAAGTTCAGATCGATCGTCAGATCGTCTGGATCTTGGCGGGAGGCATGCTGGTCCTTACCACCACGATCTCACGCCTGCTCGGCTTGAACGATCAAGCCATCATCAAGCTCCCGGCGATGGTCGGTGCGATTCTCCTCGCCGTCCCGCTGTTCAAGGCCGCGTGGTCTGAAGTATGGAGCGGCAAGGTCTCCAGCTCGTCTCTCGCAGGCCTCGCGCTCTTGGCCGCCATTACCTACGGCGAGTTTGAAGTCGCAGGTTGGCTTGCGTTCATTCTCGTCGTCGTCGGACAGATCGTTCGCCGCACCGCCAGCGGCGCAGAGCGCGCGATCAGCCAGCTCATCAGACTCACCCCGCAGATCGCGCGTCGAGTCCAAGGCGATGCAGAAGTCGACATCAACATCAGCGATATCAAAGTGGGCGACATCGTGCGCGTTCGCGCAGGTGAGAACCTGCCCGTCGACGGTCGCATCGCAACCGGTCGCACCACGATCAATCAAGCATCACTCACGGGTGAAGCGGCGCCGGTCGAAGTCACAGTCGGAGACCCCGTCTACGCCGGCACAACGAACCTCAGCGGCAACATCGATATCGCCGTCACGCAAGTCGGCGGCGATACCACCATCGGCAAAGTCATGCAGTTGATTCGCGAAGCCGAATCGAGCAAGACGCCGCGCCAGATGATCATCGAGCAAGTCAGCCGCTTCTTCGTTCCCGTTGTTCTCAGCGTCGCCGCTGTCACGTGGTTCCTCATGGCGCGCGACACGGACGAAGCCGTGAAGAGCAAAGCCGCGGAAACCGCGATCTCGATCCTCGTCGTTGCATGTCCGAGCGCGCTCTTGCTCTCTTCTCCCTCCGCGATGCTCGCGGCCTTTGCATCGGCCGCGCGTCTTGGCATCATGATCAAGCGCCCGTCATATCTCGAAAGCGCCGGCACAGTCACCGCCGTCGTGCTCGACAAGACCGGCACCATCACCACCGGCCGCTTCCAAGTCACCAAACTCGCTCCCGCGACGGGCGTCGAAGGCGCCGAGCTTCTCACCGCCGCGGCCAACGCCGAGCAGAACAGCAACCACCCGCTCGCGCAGTCCATCATCACCACCGCACGCGCCGCTCGCGTGAACATCGAGAAGGTGACCGAGGCGGAAGAAGTCCACGGTCGCGGCGTTCGCGCCAAGACCTCCGTCGGCGAGATCTGTGTCGGCCGCGCATCGTGGTTGGTTGAACTCAACCCGTCCATCAAGGGCGAAGTCGCGCAGGTTGAACAGCGCATCGAAGGAATGTCGGGCGTGCACGTGATGTGCGGCAACCGCTACCTCGGCGCCGTCGGACTCGAGGACACGGTCCGCGCGAACACCAAGAATGTCATCTCCCGCTTGCGCGAGCTCGGCGTGAAGACCATCGCGATTTTCACGGGCGACCGCGTCAGCGTTGCGACCCGCGTCGGACAGCAGATCGGCGTCGACATGATCGAGGCTGAATGCTTGCCTGAAGAGAAGCACCAGCAGATCAAAGGCCTCGTCGGCGCGGGCTACCGCACGCTGATGGTCGGCGACGGCATCAACGACGGCCCCTCACTCGCCTCCGCCGACGTCGGCGTGGCGATGGGTCTCACGGGCTCCGACGTCGCCGCGAACTCCGCCGGCGTCGCGCTGATGAACGATGATCTCTCGCGCATTCCGTTCCTGATCGAACTCTCGCGCCGCACGCGCTCGATCGTCTCGCAAAACATCGCCGCCAGCATCATCATCGCGGTGGTCGGCCTCGTGCTCGCCGCGATGTTCACCAGGCAGATCGGCGACTTCGCGTTGCCGCTCGCCGCGTTCTACCACTTCGCGGGCGATGTGTTCGTCATCGGCAACAGCTTCCGACTCTTCCGTTTCGGCGAAGAGTTCGCCGACGCCGAGAAGACCGACGAAAGCCCGGCGCTGAAACTCCGTCAAGGAAGCGTCCGCGGCCTCAGCGCGCAGACCGCTTGATTCTTACGAGATCTTCAATCGCTCGATTTCCTCGCGCGTGTTGTAGTGCGCAAGGCTGATGCGCACCACGCCGTCGTCGACCGGGATCCCCAGCCGCTCGATCAGGCGTCGCGAGTAGAAATCGCCGCGCTTCACGCCCATCCCGCGTTCTGAAAGTTCACGCGCGACGGACTCACTCGTCCGCCCCTTCACCGTAAAACTCACGATCGCGATGCGATCGGGACCGACATGCGGATCTCCGATGACGCTGACGCGATCATCCGCGCGAAGCTTTCCGAGTAAACACTCGAGCAACTCGCCTTCGATCGCCTCGATCTTGCGAAAAGCTTCCGTGAACACGCCTCGCGAATCCCTCGTGCCATCTGCGCCGATGAACTGTCGCATGTAAGTGTCCAACGCGCCGATTGCAGCCGCCGATTCATGCGACACGCCGCCGAGTTCGAACTTGTACGGCAGACTCTCGCGCGGAATGAACCAGTGATTCGGACCCGTGAGCGGCTTGAAGGCATCGAAGGACCCGTACAAAGCCGCCGCGTGCGGGCCGAACACTTTGTATGTCGAATACACGAGCCAATCGAAATCACCCATGGTCACATCGGGCAATCGATGCGGCGCGCTTGCGACCGCATCGACGACGACTCGCGCCCCCTTGGCGTGCGCAAGTTTCGTGATCGCGATGGAGTCCTCGCGCTGACCGATGATGTTCGAACACTCGGGAAACACAACGAGCAGGGTGCGATCATCGAGCAACTCGCGCAACGAATCCATGCAAAGCCGCGCCGTCATGTGGCGACCTTCGCGTGACACCCGAGGCTCCCACATCACGATCTCGAAACCGCGGGTCGCGAGCCTCGTCCAAGGATGAACATTGGCTTCGTGTCCGAGTGCCGAGACGATGATCTTGTTTCGATGCGGAGCGATTTCGCCGCTCTTGAGCGCATCGGCGTATGCGGAAGCGATCAGATGAAGCAGACTCGTCGATGATGATCCGATGATGCATGTGCCGCGGTCGGTCGCGTTGACGAAAGTTCCGACGACATCATGCGCACGCTGAATGATGGCGCCCGCGCGTTCGGATGCGGGATAGGCACCGCCGCGTTGACCGAACGAGTCGGTGTAACAACTCAAGACTGCATCGATGACACACTGCGGAACCTGCGTGCCGCCGGCGTTATCAAGAAATGCATGGGAAGCCTTCAGCGCGGGAAAGAAATGCCTCATGCGCAACGATAGTGCGCGAGACTCACTTCACGAATCGAATGGTCACCGGATACATGAACATTTTTTCGCCGCTGGCGTGAATCGCGCCCCGAACCGCCTGAATGACGGCGAACGCGATCACGATGAACGAAATGACCGGCATCAATACCCACGGCAATCCGCACATCAGCCATCCAAGCGCGAACATCGAGATGTTCGAGATGAGTAAATAAGTCACGACCGAAAGCTGGAAGTTCACGGCTTCGCGGCCGTGATGCTCCACAAACGGCGACTCCGATTTCTTGTGCGCCCAAAGAATCAACGACAACAACACAGGTAGTCCGATGATCGCGCTGACGGCGCCAAGATGTGTCCACAACGCCCAATTGCGCTCCCACGAAAGCAGCGGAAGCGGCGGCGGCGTGGGGGAAGGTTCCTGATTCAGTGTTGCATCGGTCATATGGGTCTCCTCTTCTTGTTGGGATCACCGTGATGCCGGTTTCACGCCGTTTCCGAGAGAAATCGCGCCAACGCCCGCGTCGTCACGATGACATCGCGTTCGGACGCGAAACTCGCGGCGCAATCCTCCGGAACCCATCGCGTCTCGGAATACTCCCAGTCAATGCGCGGCGCGAGTTCCTCGATCGTGCACGCGCACTCAACCCGCAAAACGATGTCGTCGCTCATCACATTGTGATCTCGCACATAGGCGATCGGGCGCATCACAAAAGCCGATGCGTCAACACCGATCTCCTCCTCGATTTCATCCCTCAAGTGATTCGCGATGAACGACATTCCGATCTCTCGGATGTTCGGCGCGGGCACCGCAAGGCCGCCCGACGGGCCGATCTCCCACATTCCCGGATATCGCGCGACCTGAGCGCCGCGCCGCCCGAAAAACACATGCGACAATCCTCCGGCGTCTCGCGCGACGAGCATCGCCGTTACGGAAAGCAATCTCACGCCCGTACGCACGCTCGGGTGAACCGCAAGCCTCGCATATCGATCACGCGCGGCATGAATAACACCGAACTCCGCATCAACACTGGTGACGGACAAAATCGGACCGTCATACATGCGCGTGTTGCATGCGCAGAGTTCGTTCCACCTCGCGCGCACCGCATCACTCATGTCCGGAGGGAGCGACTCATCAATCTCCACCCGCGCGCCGGACAACCCGAAAACCTCCACGCCGAGGATGTCGTCGTAGGTTTGCATCGTTCAATTGAAGCCCGGGAGTCCCGGGAGTCCATCCAGCCCCATCGCGCGCGCCTCCTCGCCGAGCGTTTCCTGCAACTTCGCCTGCGCCTGACGCAGTCCGTCGTTCACAGCTTCGGCGATGAGCGAACCCGCGAGCTCGCGCGTCTTCTCGTCCATCGCCATGCCCGCCACCAATCCCGGGCTCAGCTCGATGTTGATCACCTTCATCGAGCCCGTCACGGTCGCGCGCGCGGCGCCGCCCCCGCTCACGCCGATCAACTGCGTGCGATCCATCTTCTCACGAACACGATCGCCCGCCTCTCGAAGCTTGTCCTTGTTCTTCATGAGATCCGCAAGCGCCGCGGCCTGTTTCAGTTTGTCAAACATGCGTTGATGGTATCGCGGTGACAAATCGAAAATGAAGAGTTCGCGGTCTATTCATGTTCGCTCTTCAACGTGGCTTCGGCCTCGTGGCTTCGGCCTCCCGGCCGAAGAGTGCCCGCGGGCGTCCCGCCCGCGTGTGTTGTAAAGCGAAAAACGAAAAGTGAAAAGCGAAAATGAATAAATCGCCGGCCTTGTATTTTCGCTTTTCACTTTTCGCTTTTCGTTTTCTTCCGTTCCCGCCCGCGAGCACCCTTTGGC
>JBKDPX010000146.1:0-3241 GCA_046342165.1 Phycisphaerales bacterium
AGTTCCGCCGCGCGCGTGCGAAGCGCATCGGGAACATCGCCGACGAGCACATCGCGATACAGCACATCAAGCGGCATCGTCGAGATCAGCGTGTCGTAGCGCTCGGACGACCCGTCATCAAATGCGATCACCTTGCGATCCGCATCGATCGACTTCACGCGCTTGTTCATCTTGATATGAGATCCGGGAGTCTCACGACCGTCGTCGGTCAAACCCAAGACCGGACCGAAGCGTCGATAGAACTCGCCTGTGCCGCCTTTGAGCGGGAACTTGAACTGATTGTTCGGCCCCCATCCGAAATCATCGGTACCGAGCATCACATTCTTGAGCGCGCGATCGATGTCAATCACCGCGACGCGCTCACCGATCCACTGCTTGTTCATCGCCTCCGGTTCGTACGCCCACACTTTGAAGTTGTAAGGGCGCATGAAGTGTTTGGCGATCCCTTCGCCGAAGACCGCATCGATGAACTCGCCGAAGTTGCGCGCGTCAGCCGCCGACTTCACCGCCCCTCTCCCAGTCTGCGCCTTGATCAACCCTGAAAGACACTCATACGCGGCGTCCGTCGGCAGATAGCGCACGTTGTTTTGAAACGGATACGGAACCCATCGATCGAACATGCGAACCCACGACTCGCGGTTGTTGAGCGTGAACTCCGAACCCATCAATCGATCAAAACACTCGTCATAGTACTTGTAGTGACTGAACATCACATGTCCGCCGATGTCCCAAGTGAAGCCCTTGTCATCCGTGAACGAGTGCGCGAGTCCGCCGATATACGGATGACGATCCACGATGATGAAATCTTCGTATCCGAGTTCCTTCAGGCGGTATCCGGCGCCAAGCCCCGTGGGACCTGCTCCCAAGATCACGATGCGGCCCGGATTACCCCGCGTTGTAGTGTTGATCGACAATGCTTCGCTCCGTTTCTCAGCGGAGCAACGATAGTCGATCGCCTTCGCGGATTCACGAGGGAATCACATGGTTTCGAGCAGTTCGGCATCCAACTCGGGATACCAGCGTCGCACAGTCGCGCAATCAAACTGCGTCGGCAACGCACGCCTTGCCGCGGCGAAGCGAATCACCGCCTCCGCCACGCGTCCGGGGGCGACCGCACCGCCGCACCAATGGTCGTGATCGACCCACGCAAGCGTGACCGAATGCTCGGTTTCACCCTCCGGCCGTCGCACGGTGACGCAATAGCTCCAGCCGCGAGGCGTTTCACGCTCCGCACCGACGAGAACCGAAACCGAGGATTGAGTCGTTCCGAACTTCATAGAGAAGAGTCGAGCATACGCAAGTCTCTCCTACCATTCGGGTGGTTGACGGCGAAGGTTGAAGCGAATCGCGATTCATGTTTGAATCTTTTCAGATCACCGCATGGCATTTCTGACCGAAATCATCCTGTTGGCCTTCAGCAACCTCCGCCTGAGGCTGCTGCGATCGATTTTGACCGCTCTGGGAATCATTTTCGGCGTCGCCGCGGTGATCATCATGAGCAGCCTCGGCGAAGGCAAGAAACAGCAAGCGCTCTCACGAATCGAAGCGCTCGGCGCGCGCAACATCATCGCGCGAAGTCAGAAACCACCCGAGGTCGTCAATCAGGGCCAGAGCACGGGTCGTCAGTCGTTCGTAAGTCGATTCGGAATCACTCGAATCGATTTTGATGTCATCAAGCAGAACTTTCCGGACGCTTCCGCGATCGTTCCGCTGAAGGAAGTCGGAAGTCAGTTGCTCCGCAACGAGATCCGGCGCACGAGCCAGGCTTTCGGCACGACACCCGAGATGCTCAAAGTCGCGAACCTGCGGATCGCTCGCGGGCGTTACATCAGCGAAGCGGACATGGAGAATCGCGCGCTCGTGATCGTGATCGGCTTCGATGTGGCCGAAAAGATGTTCCCGCTTGAAGACCCGCTCGGTCAAACCATTCGCATCGACGAAAAGCCATTCACCGTCATCGGCATTCTCGAACCCATCGGGTTCGCGGGTGGCTCGGGCGCATCCATGGTGGGACGCGACATGAATCTTGACGCGCACGTTCCGATGACCACCGCACGCGAAACATTCGGCGACACGGTGTACCGTCGCCAATCAGGCGCATTCCAGGCGAGCGATGTGCAAGTCTCCGAAATCTACATCGCCGCACCCGACCGCGAGCGCGTGATTCCCGACGCCCAGCGCCTTCGCCGTATTCTTGATCAACGACACCCCGGACTGACTGATGTAGGAATCATCGTTCCTTATGAATTGCTCGACGCCGCGAAGAAAGAGGCGCTGACCTACAACCTTGTCTTCGGAAGCATCGCCGCGATCTCTCTGCTTGTCGGCGGCATCGGCATCATGAACATCATGTTGGCATCGGTGACCGAACGCACGCGCGAGATCGGCATCCGGCGCGCCATCGGCGCCACGCGCAAGCACATCCTGACCCAATTCCTCGTTGAAACCGGCGCGCTCGCGATGATCGGCGGATTTATCGGCGTCGCGCTCGGCGTCGGAGGCAGTCTCGCCATCAGTCGGATCGTCCCGAATCTCTCGTCACTGCCACTCATCGGATCGCTCTTTCCGGAAGGCATCTCCCTTCCGACGCAGGTCACCGTCTGGTCGATCTTCCTGAGTTTCATCGTGGCCACTTTGACCGGCTTGGTCTTCGGCCTGTATCCCGCGCGGCGCGCCGCGGCGCAGGATCCGATCGTCGCCCTCCGCCACGATTGATGCGTCCGTGTTAGACTGATCGCATGGATCAGGAAGCGAAACACAAGTCGTCGTGGAGACCGCTCGTCGCCGCATGGCTGGGCTGGGCCTTCGACGGACTCGACGGCTATCTCTATGTTGGTATCGCGATGCCTTTCGTTCAGCAACTCGTCGCGAAAGAGCACGGCGTCGCCGTGACGGAGATGTCGAAGGATCTGATCGCCAACGCACAGGTCAAAGCCGCGCTTATTCAGGCCGTCTTTCTGTTCGGCTGGGCCATCGGCGGCATGGTGTTCGGACGCATCGGCGATCGACTCGGCCGCTCCCGTACGCTCACGCTCACCATTCTCACCTATGCGATCTTCACCGGCATGGGCTTCTTTGCTCACACCTGGTGGCAGTTGATGATCTTCCGATTCCTCGCGGCGCTTGGAATCGGCGGCGAATGGGCGGCGGGGAGCGCACTTGTCGCTGAAACCCTTCCGAAAAAGCATCGACACTGGGCCAGCGCACTGCTGCAGTCGGGATACATCCTCGGATGCATCGC
>JBKDPX010000147.1:0-1399 GCA_046342165.1 Phycisphaerales bacterium
CTTGTGCGGTTCGTGGTAGCGGCTGAAGACGCGATAGCCGTGTCGCATTTCCTTGACGGCGTTGGCGAAGAGTTTCAGTTCGCCCGTGTTTCGGCCGTCAGGAATCAGCTTGAGCGCGGTGATCATGAGGTCGCGCACGAGTTTGGCGTCGAACGTCCCGGGCGTTCCGCCGAATGACTCGATCAGTTGATCGAGCTTTGCGTTCAGTTCGGGATTTTCAGGTCTGCGAGCCTTCGCGCCATCTGGTTGTTCATCGGCGCTCGGATTGAAATCGTTGTTGATGGGCATGTGTTTTTCCGTTTGATCCGTATTGTATCGATGCTTGCCGATGCGGGTGAGCATGAGTTCGACCACGTACGAAATTCCACTCACTTCGGTGCCGTCGGCTCGTTTTTCTCGCGTTCTCGCGCCGCGGCGTCTTGGCGGGACTTTTCGATCTGCTCCAGACGTTTTTCCTGTTCGCCGGGGTCGCGGCCGAGGATCCGGTCGATGAGTTTGGATGTGCCGGTGAGCGCGGTGACGCTGATGTCGGGATCCGAAGCGGCGCCACGAACCACTCCCGTGACGATTTCGCCTTTGATTCCCTCGATGACATCGGTCACCACGGGGATGCGATTGCGTGCGCGCGTGCGGAAGCGCAGATCGAGGTTCAGGTCCGGCCAACTCGCGGTGCCGAAGCCGTAAATGCCGACGCTCGGACTCTCGACGGCGAGTTGCTCCACATTCACGCCCGCACCTTCGATGAAAAACTCGACGCTTGCGAAGTTCATCGTCTCGCTCCGCGGCAGTTGCAGATTGCTGACGCGAACGAGCGAGACCAAGAGCGGCACGCTGAGCACTTGGCCGTCGCTGATGGTGACCAAGCCGCGCCCGCGCCGACTGGCGATGTTTCCCGCTTCGCCCGTGATGGTCATGTTGGCGTCGAGCATGCCGCGCGCGGCGTCGGGTTGCGCTTCTTGGGGTTGTGCGTCGCCGGAAACATTGCGATAGTCCTTCAGCACATCCGCGAATCGCAGATCCGCGAGTTGCAGTTCGGCGTCGAAGCGGCGTTTGCCGCGTGGATCGGCAGGTTCAAGACTCGCGCGACCTGTGATGCGGCCGCCGTGTGAGTCCGCGGACATCGAGTTGACGATGACGGCACCCAGTCTCTGCGATGCGTCACCGCTTTGAATCAACGCCGTTGCGTTCGCGATGCCGAGTCCCGCGGCTTTGCCTGAGACATTCGATGCGTTGATGGTGAAGATGCTTGGCGAGTTTCCGATGCGTTCGAAACTCGCGTCAATCGTGCCGCGGCACTCGGTCAGCGCCGCACCGACATCGGCGCGTGTTTGTTCGAAGTCGATGGATGAGCGCAAGCGCACGCTTTCGCTCGCATCCGCGCGCGTGTGCCAGTTGAGAT
>JBKDPX010000148.1:0-3936 GCA_046342165.1 Phycisphaerales bacterium
GCCAAGCGCGGCGTGCTCAGCCCTGATGAGATTCATCGACTTGCGAGCACGACGAAGAAGGCGATGGGCAACGGCAAGCAGACGGCGAGTGCGGGCGATGACGACGCGAAGCTCTCCTGCCACAGCGATTACGTCGATCCCGAGACGGCCAAGCGAATGCACGCGCAGACGCTCGTGCAACTCGATGTACGACCGGCCCTGGGTATCGCGAAAGAAGATCGAGTGGTGTGATCGCCGTCTCCAAGCACCGGAAGTCCCACATGTTGCAACGATTCATGCTCTCAGCCGTCGCGTTCTTGTTCTCTGCAGTTCTCGCAAGCGCACAGGACGCACCGACGACATCAACCTCGCTCGCACCGACTCTGCGCGCCGGTGACGCGTTGTCGTACATGTGGACCGAAGAAACGTTTCAACGAACGGCACCGATCGAGACTCCTGAGGGCGGCCAAGTGCGTGAAGGCGCGCTGACTGCGGATGCTGATTTCAAAGTGATCTCGGCGGATGAATCGGGCTTCACGCTCGAAATGAAGCTCACTCGAATCGTGGTGACCGCGAAGGCGGGTGAGCGCACCGCCTCCTACGACAGCGCGAACCCCGGACCCGAGCCCGAACCGGTCAACGGACAGAAAATGGAGCGCGCGTTCGAGAGTTCGATCAAGCCGCTCATCGATCGAACGCTGACGCTCAAACTCTCGCCGCGCGGCGTGATCAACGAGTGTTCGGGCGCGGCGGATCTGATGGAGATGACAAAGCCGACCTCGCGCTTCGCGCTTCTGTTGATGAGCGTCGAAGCGCTCAACGCGAAGTTCGGCGGCGCGTTCACGACTTGGAGCCAAACCGATGCCTCACTCACCTGGAACAGCACACAGCAGGTTCCGTATGTTCCCGGCATCATCTTCGAGGTCGCCTACGAGCACACCGCCACGCAGACGGATGGATTGATCACAGTTGAGGCCAAAGGCACGCCGTCGATCAAGGTCCCGAACCCGAAACGACTCGGAACCCGCGAACTTCGAACCCATGACGTCAAGTTCTCACAAGTGTGGAACCCTGCGTCCGGCCGCGGCGAGCAGGCGAGCTTCACCCAGAATTGCGAAGTGCTGTTGAAGGCTCCCGAAGAGGGCGCGGGCAAGCAAGCGATCGTCACGAACCGACTCAAGGGCGAACTGCGCGTCCGACAATAATCGATCCGCACCGCCGCATGGCTCGGGACACCGCCCGCACTCACGATGGTGGCGCTTTCGTCGCTCCGTGCCCACTCGACCTCCCCGACCCACGCCCGACCTACGATTGATCTCCCGATTCAGGGATTTTCGGAGACTCGCATGCGCGCGATCGTGACCGGTCAGATCGGAATGGACAAGAAGCCTTATATCGATGCCGCGAGCATGTTCGCCGGCACGCAAGGTGAGGCGATGGATGTCTACAACGTCGGCGACATCATGTATCGCGAAGCGCCCGATGTGAAGAAAGGGCGCATCCTCGACCTTCCGATCTCGCGCTTGAGTTCCCTGCGACGCGCCGCGTTCAAGGACATCATCGCCGATTCGCGCGATCAGAAGAATGTGATCGTCAACACGCACGCCACCTTCCGTTGGCGTCACGGACTGTTCAGCGCGTTTGATTACGATCAGATTCAGAAGTTCCAGCCTGATCTGTTCATTGCGCTCGTCGACAACATCGAAGTCGTGCATCATCGTCTGCATGAGGAGCACGAGATCGATGCGACGCTCAAGGACTGCATGGTCTGGCGCGAAGAGGAAATCCTCGCGACGGAACTGATGAGCAAGGCGATCCCCGGCAGTCAGTTCTACATCCTGTCGCGCGGACGTCACAATCTCACGACGCGCACGCTGTTCCGACTCGTCTGTCGTCCGAACATGCGCAAGGTGTATCCGAGCTTCCCGATGAGCCACGTCGTCGATATGCCTGATGTGCTCGCGGAAATCGACAAGTTCCGCGCCGATCTCGCGGAGCACTTCATCACCTTCGATCCGGGCGACGTCGATGAGAAACTCCTGCTCGATCGCGCGATCGCGGCGAGCAAGGAAGGCAAGGACTATCTCGACGTCACGCCGCACTCCTTCGGCGGAAGCAAGACGGGGCCGCTGATCAAAGTGCGCGTGCGCGAAGTGCTCGACATCGCCGGCGACATCGACGGTCAGATCTACATGCGCGACTTCAAGCTCATCGATCAGAGCGACATGATCGTCAGCTACATCCCCGAACTTCCCGGCGAAGGCGGCAAGGGCATTCCGGGTCTCTCCTCGGGCGTGGAGCGCGAACTGCAACACGCGTGGGAGCACACCAAGGAAGTCTTCGTCGTGTGGAAGCCCAAGAAGGCTCCGAGCCCGTTCATCACCGAGACGGCGACAAAGGTGTTCTCAACCACCGAGGAAGCCTTGTCATACTTCGAAAAGAACGGCTACTTCGCGGAGAAGAATCTCTTCGGCCACTGATTCAGACGGGGAACCTCGCGCATGACCAAGCATCTGGCGATCTACCCCGGCAGTTTCGACCCGATCACCTTCGGGCATCTGGATGTCATCGCACGCGGACGCAAGCTCTTCGACGAACTGATCGTCGGCGTCGGTCGCAATCCGGGCAAGAGCCTGCTCTTCACCTTTGATGAACGCGTCGCGCTCGTTCGCGCACTCGTCGAGGACATGATGCGCCAACATCCGGTCGGCGCTCCCGTCTCGGTTCGCCCGTTCTCCGGCCTCACGGTGGACTTCGCCAAGGGTGTCAACGCCGCGGCGCTGCTCAAAGGCGTTCGGAATCTCTCCGATCTGCAATACGAGATCCAACAAGCGGTGACCAACCGCGAGGTCGCGGGGCTTGAGACGGCGTTCGTCGTCGCCGGTCAGAGTTTCGCGTACACCTCCTCAAGTTTGATCCGACAGATCACCGCGATGAGCGATGATCCGACCGATGCGCTCGCCACCATGTGCCCGCCGATCGTGATCGAAGCGCTCAAGCGCAAGCGCGAACAGCGCCATCCCGCGCTCGAAGCCTTGCGCACGACCGTCGAGGAATCCTGAGTCTCTCGCGCGCTACGCTTCACCATGGACTTTCGCATCATTTCCATCGGCGCGATCGCCGCGCATCCTTTGTGGGGCGAGCGCGGCAACGTACGCACGGGCCACGCGACCACCACGCTGATCCGCTCGGGCAACGCGCGCATCCTCGTGGATCCCGGCCTGCCCGCCTCGATCCTCGTCGCTCGTTTGAAAGAGCGCGCGAACATCGAGCCGCAGGAAATCACTCATGTGTTTCTGACAAGTTTCAATCCCGACACCCGCCGCGCGATTCGCGCGTTTGACGGCGCAGAGTGGCTGATCAGCGAGACCGAGCGCGAGAACGTCGGAGTTCCGATGGCACAGACGCTGATGGAACTGAAGGATCGCCCCGACGGGCCGGGCGCCGAGGAACTCAAGCGCACGCTCGAAGATGACATCGCGATTCTCGGAAAGTTCAAGGCGGCGCCGGACCAACTCGCCGATCGCGTCGCGCTGTTCCCGCTTCCCGGCATGACTCCCGGCCTTTGCGGCCTGATTCTCGAAGCCGAGCGACACACGACCGTGCTGTGCGGAGACGCGATTCCGACGATTGAGCATTTGGAGCGCGGCTCGGTCCTGACCAACGCGGCGGACGTGCCGAGAGCTCAAGAGAGCTTCAAGGACGCCATCGAGATCGCAGATCTGCTGATATTAGGACGAGATAATATTACTTTAAATCCGACCAAGAGGCCCTTCTGATGAGCGCGGCGTGCCCGCTGTGCCAGGTCGTCGAACGGATCGCGCGAGGCGAGCATCCGTCGTTCATCGCGGAGCTTGAAGAGAGCCACGCGATTCTCGGCGACAACCAAGGCACGATCGGCTGGGTGACGCTGATCCTCAAGGAGCACGCGGATCATTTGGATATGTTGCCGCTCGA
>JBKDPX010000149.1:0-1368 GCA_046342165.1 Phycisphaerales bacterium
ATTCGCTCATGTCGGCCGGCACATGATGCGGCTCCACGCTCGTCGGCCACACGAAGTGATACGCCTCGTACAACGCCGGTCGCAACAATTGGTGCATCCCCGTATCGGTGATCACGAACGTCTTGGCTCGCCCGCGCTTGATGTATTGCACACGCGCGATCAACACGCCCGAGTTGCCGACGATCGGGCGCCCCGGTTCCAGCAGGATCTTCAACCCCGACTTCACGCGATCTTTCAGCACGGGCGCCAGCGCGGCGCCGAACTCCTCAAGCGTCGCCGGTTTCGCGAGGCCGTAGTCGATTCCGAACCCGCCGCCGAGATTCAGTTCATCGATCTTCACGCCGATGGTCGCAAGTTCATCCATCAACGCGAGCGCCGCCTTGGTTCCGTCGACAAACGGCGCGGTTTCGGCGATCGGTGATCCCAGGTGCAGATGAATGCCGCGCAGTGCGAGAGAAGGATGATCGCGGAATCGCTCGAAGATCGCGCGGCCGCGTTGGATATCAACGCCGAACTTGTTTTCCTTCTTGCCCGTCGTCGTGTACTTGTGCGTCTTGGCATCAACGTCGGGATTCACGCGCAAACTCACGCGAGCGCGCACGCCGAGTTCGCCCGCGATTTGCGCGATGCGCTCACATTCCTGCTCCGACTCCGCGTTGAATCGTCCGACCATCCCTCGCGAACTCGGATCGCGCCCTTTGATGCGTCCAAAGAGCGGACTGTGTCGACCGTCGAGCGCCGCGCGGATTTCCTCTTCGGTTTTCCCGACTCCCGCAAATGTGATCTTCGACATGGAAGCGCCGCTGAGCCACGCGCGTTCCAACTCGCCGCCCGACACCACATCCATCCCCGCGCCAAGATCCGCGAGCAATCGACAAATGTGCAGATTGCCGTTCGCCTTGAGCGCATAACACAACAGCGGATCCAAATCCTTCAACGCATGACTCAGCGTCCGGAATCGATCTCGAATCTCACTCGCGGAATACACGTACACCGGCGTGCCCGCCTCGCGCGCGATCGACGCGACATCCACGTTGTCCACGTGTAAGCGGCCGCTGACATAACGAATATGGGGCGAAGGGGTGGTCATCGACAGGCTCCGAACTTTCGTCGGGGAGGGTACGCTTCTCCGACGCCTTGAATCGGAGTCACGATGCCCGTCGAGCCTGAAATCACGATCAAACGGCTGGAAGTCTTCGCGCGCGAGGTCCTCGCGTCGCGCATCTACACCATGTCCCGTCCGATCGATTGCGCCGTGCTTCGTCACCCCGATCCGCACGCCCCGATTCCCGCAATCGCATCGATCACATCAGCCGCGTTCGAGCCCGTGACGCCGCCGTGGAAGTGGGGGCCGAAGTGGTCCACGGC
>JBKDPX010000150.1:0-3306 GCA_046342165.1 Phycisphaerales bacterium
GCTGAAAGGCGCGAAGGTTTCATATGTCGGCGACGGCAATAACGTGTGCCACTCGTTCATGCACGCCTGTGCGCTCACCGGCGCACACTGCGTCGTCGTGACGCCGCCGGGATACGAACCGATGAGCGAGTTCGTGGCCGACACCAAAGCGAGCGGCGCCAAGACCGGAAGTGAACTGACCGTCTCGAACGACGTCGGAGTTCTCAAAGGTTGCCGCGCCGTGTATACGGACGTCTGGGTTTCGATGGGACAGGCCGATCTGCAAGGCAAGCGCATGAAGGATTTCGCGAAGTATCAGGTCAATGCCTCGCTGATGTCGATCGCGGGTTCCGACGCGCTGTTCATGCACTGCCTGCCCGCGCACCGTGGCGTCGAGGTGACCGATGATGTGATCGATTCGCCGAATTCCGTCGTGTATGACCAAGCTGAAAACCGCATGCATGCCCAGAACGGGCTCATGCTGCGCATGTTGTCTGACTCGAAGTGATCCGCGCCGCTATCGGCGCTTTGGAAGGACAGAGCATTATGAAGAAGCGTGTTGCACTTGCGTACTCCGGCGGCCTCGATACATCCTGCATCGTGCCGTGGTTGAAAGAAAACATGAGTTGTGAAGTCGTCTGCGTCGTCGGCGACGTCGGACAGGGCGCCGATGAGTTGAACGGCGTCGAGACGAAGGCGATCGATTCCGGCGCGGCGGAATGCCACGTTGTCGATCTGCGCAAAGAGTTCGTCGACGACTTCGTCTTCCCCACAATGCTCACGGGCGCGATCTACGAGGGCCGCTATCTGCTCGGAACCGCGATCGCTCGTCCGATCCTCGCGAAGGCGCAGGTCGATGTCGCCCGACAGACCGGCTGCACGGCGCTCTCTCACGGATGCACGGGAAAGGGCAACGATCAGGTCCGTTTCGAGAGCACCTACGCCGCGCTTGCGCCTGACATGGAACTCATCGTGCCATGGCGTCACCCCGCATGGAACCTGATGGGTCGCCTGCCGATGCTGGAGTACCTCAAAGCGCGCAACATCCCCACCACCGCGAGCGCCACGAAGATCTACTCGCGCGACCGCAACCTCTGGCACATCAGCCATGAGGGCGGCACGATCGAAGATCCGTGGAATGCGCCGCCGGAAGATGCGTGGATGCTCACCGTTGATCCAGCCAAGGCGCCCGACACCGCTGGTACCGTCTCGCTGACTTTCTCCAAGGGCCGTCCGGTCGCACTGGATGGCAAGAAGATGGAAGGCTGGCAGATCATCGAATCACTCAACAAGATCGCGGGCGCCCATGGCGTGGGTCGAGTCGACCTTGTCGAGAACCGCCGCGTGGGCATGAAGAGCCGCGGGTTGTACGAGACGCCGGGTGGAACGGTGATCGTTGAAGCGATGCGCGCGCTGGAGGAACTCGTGCTTGATCGCGAGACTCGCCACTACCGTGAGCATCTCGGATTGACATTCGCAGAGTTGGTGTACGACGGCCGTTGGTTCACGCCCTTGCGCGAATCGCTCTGGGCGTGCGCCGACAAGATGGCGGAGAAGCTCGACGGTGAAATCGTCGTTCGCATGTTCAAGGGAACCGCGACGGCGATCCAGCGCAAGAGCCCGAATTCGCTGTACGCCGAGAAGATGGTCAGCTTCGAAGGCGAAGAGATCTACAACCACAAGGACGCCGGAGGCTTCATCAAGTTGTTGAGCCTCGCGGAACGCATTCGCGCACTCAAGGCTTCTGGCAAGGTGCACTGATCCCATTCGAGCGAGGTTCACAACATGGCACTTTGGGGCGGACGATTCGAAACAGGTCCTGACGCGCTCTTTCGCGCGCTCAATGACTCGTTGCCTTTCGACTATCGCTTCGCTCGCGAAGACATCGAGGGCTCCATCGGCTGGGCGAAGGCGATTCATCGCGCCGGCGTTCTGACCGCCGATGAACTCGTCCGGTTGCTCGCGGCGCTCAACGATTTAGCGTCGAAGATCCACGCCGATCCGAACCTTCCGCTCACCGATGGCGCAGGCAAAGACGAAGACATTCACTCGTGGGTCGAGCGTCAGCTCATCGCTCGCGTGGGTGATCTCGGCAAGAAGTTGCACACCGGCCGCAGTCGCAACGATCAAGTCGCGACAGACTTTCGACTCTGGACACGAAGCCAGATCGATGCGCGAATCGCGGAACTCCGTGATTGTCGTCGTGCGTTGATCGAACTTGCGGAACGCGAATGCGAAACCGTGATCAGCGGCTACACCCACCTTCAGCGCGCTCAGCCTGTTCTGCTCGCGCACTGGTCGCTGGCGTACGTCGAGATGTTCGAGCGAGATGAAGCGCGCCTTCGAGACGCGCGCAAACGCGTGAATGTGTGTCCGCTGGGTTCGGGAGCACTCGCGGGAACTGGGTACGCAATTGACCGTGCGCAACTCGCGCATGATCTCGGATTCGAATCGCATACTCGCAACAGCCTTGATGCCGTGAGTGATCGCGATTTCGTCGTCGAAACACTCGCCGCGATCGCGCTCGCGGGCGCACACCTGTCCAGACTCGGCGAGGATCTCATTCTCTACGGCTCGCAGGAGTTCGCGTTTTTCGAGTACTCCGACGCGGTTTCGAGCGGCAGTTCGCTGATGCCTCAAAAGAAAAACCCGGACGCCGCCGAACTGCTCCGCGGCAAATCCGGCAGACTCTCCGGCGCATTGGTGTCACTGCTCACGACCATCAAAGGTCTGCCTCTCGCGTACAACAAAGATCTTCAGGAAGACAAGGAACCGCTCTTTGATGCGATGACGCATCTCTCGCTGTGCCTTTGCGTGGTTCCCAAGATCATCGACACGCTCAAGGTCCGGCGCGATGTGTGTCGACGCGCTGCGCAGGGCGGCTACAGCAACGCGACTGATCTCGCCGACTATCTCGTCGCACGCGGCGTTCCTTTCCGCGAAGCGCACGAGCAAGCGGGCAAAGCGGTTCGAGTCGGCATCGCCGCGGGCAAGCCGCTCGAAGAACTGTCGCTCGATCAATTGCGATCCGCGGCGCCCCATGTGGAACCCGACGTCTTCGCGGCGATCACAATCGAAGCTGGCCTTTCGCGACGGGAAGTGACAGGCGGAACGGGCCCACGCAACGTCGCTGAGGCACTGAAGGCCGCGCGAACGCGACTTTAAATCCCAAGATCGGTACTTCGATCAACCCCACCCCTCAACCGTCTCCACGGTGGGATAGACATCCCGCCAGAGTCGGTCGAGCAGTGATTTGAGGTTCTCGCGCGCCGCGCCGCTGATGGCGAGCACGTCCTTGCCTTCTCGAAGATTCAATTCGGCGCAAAG
>JBKDPX010000151.1:0-1478 GCA_046342165.1 Phycisphaerales bacterium
TCAAGCAAGGAAACACTGACGATCTTGCCCGGTCCGATGGTCTCCGTGAAGACCGCGACCGCGTCACCATCAATCGCGCGACGTTCGTCACGACGACGGTTGAACTGGAAGGAATCCGAGACCGCGCCTGAAACATCACCGGCGATTCGCTCAGCGGCATTGCTTCGGATGGACATCGTCGTCATCGGACACCTCTGAAAATTCGTTCCGAGCGGCGAGGGCTTCCTTGCCCTTTGCACCGCTCACATCCGATCTATCGGGAGCCATAAGGCCCGACTTCACCGCATGTGCGGCATAGACCGAAAATTCCGCACACACCCCCTAAACAGAGGCGAAAACGCCGTTTTTGACCCCGAAAGATCCGCTATGCCGACAAGACTGTCATGAATGCAACTCTTCGGATCACACTCGCCATCTCGTTTCTGGGCCTTGCAGGATGTCAAGCGGGCAAAGACCCTGAAGCGCGCACTGTTTCGACGGTCAGCGCCAATCCTCGGCCGTCGGCTTTGCTGCTCGATGTGTCGAATCTCAAACCCAGTCCGCTTCACGCCGGCACTTGGTACGAACTCAGTTCCTCACTGAAGAACTTCGATGGATTGATCATCGATGAACCTGTGATGGCGACTGATGCCTTCGGGAGCGAAGGTGCTGAAGACGGAGTCGCCGCGCAACTCACTGCTCGATTCAAAGAGGAATTGAAGGGCGCACTGGGTCAGAGTTACGAGATTCGAAGTTCGCCCGATCGAAAGACCGCGCGCTTGCAGGTTCTTCTGAAACGCATTGACCGATCACGCGAACGCGGGACAGGCGCTCGAATCATCGGCGGCGCCGCGGCGGATCTGCGGATCATCGATTCAATCACCGGCGCGACGTTGATGGCTGCAAGCGAAGACGATCGCGCGGCGGACACGCATGCCATGACCAGTCTCGATCCGTATCACGATGCGAAGGCGACGTTCGTACACTGGTCCGCCAGAACCGCGAGGGCGCTGCGCGCGATCGATGAGTTGGCGACCAGACCGTAAGGTTATGGACACGAATCGAGCGCAGTACAAGATGCGGGCGGGACGCCCGCGGGACTCTTCGGCCCGGAGGCCGAAGCTACCGCAATCACCACTTCAATTCCCTTTGCCCAGCCCCACTTCTTCCTCGCCGATAGGTGCTTCCTTGATTCGCTCGACGGTCTGACGCTTTTCTCCCGAACCGGCTTGCGCGCTTCGCTCGTGCACCGCGGCGTTGCGGCCGTCCTCCGTCACTTTGTAGATCATGCCGATCGTCGTTTCGGCGTCGCCATGGATCAAGCGATTCACGACCTCCACTCCTTGCATGAGTGAATGATCCGTGTTGGACACTTCATACTTCCACATTCCGAAACGGCCGCGCGACATGATCGATTTGGATTCGAGCCACGGGATCACATCGCTCAGAATGGCATCGCGTTCCACGGATGGAGTCGGATAGGAATAGTCCGCGTAGTA
>JBKDPX010000152.1:0-4071 GCA_046342165.1 Phycisphaerales bacterium
GTACTCGCTGCGCTCCACGATCGGTGCGGTCGACTCCGCTCCTCAACTCGGAAGCTTGAGCTTCACCATCTCTCCGGGCTTTTGGCCCGCGGCGACCGTGCGCACGAATCCTTGCCCCGGAGATCACACCTCCGACGGCAATGTTGACGGCGATGACATCATCGCGTTCTTCAGCGATTGGGATCGCAACGAACTCGCCGCGGACAAGAACCGCGATGGCGGCGTCGACGGTGACGATGTGATTCTGTTCTTCGCGCGCTGGGATGCGGGATGTTAGAAAGCTACACATTGCAAAGTTGCAAAGCGGCGAATTCGCAAGAGTGAGCGCCGTCCGCGTGGGTGGAAACGCGAAAAAACGAAAATTGAAAAACGAAAATGAGGAGACCGCAATCTCCTCATTTTCGCTTTGTCGCTTTGCTGTTTTGCTTTACCGCTGCCGCGGTCGTCCATTGACTTCGACCGATCGCTTATCGACGGTCGGAATCTTCTTCGGTTTCGTCGCATTCGTCGTGATCTTCCTCGGTGCCGTCGAACGGTGCTTCCTCGGCGCTCTCGGGCGCCGGAGTGTTCTCTTCGGTCGGCAGAACGATGCCCTTGGCCTTGGCTTCCTCGGCCGCGAGTTCCTTCATCATGCCCCATTCGTCGAGGGTGATGAGCACGTCACGCGCGACGGAGCCCTTGTGATCGGAGATGATTCCCGCGATACCCATGAGATCGATCAGTCGGCTCGCGCGGGTGTAACCGATCGCGAGTCGACGCTGAAGCAGTGAGACACTGCCGCGGCGGGTTTCGAGCACGATTTCCACAGCGCGATTGAACATGGGGTCTTCCTGCGCGGCCTTGAGGCTCGCGGAAGAATTGTTCTGGCTCGCGAGGATGCGCTCTTCATCGCTGCGCTCGTCGGTCGTGCCGTCGGAACGGAGTTGGATCAGCGAGCGCTCGAAGCTCGGCGCGGCGACTTCCTTCATGAATTTCACGACTCGACGGATCTCACGGTCGTCCACAAGCGTGCCTTGCGAACGGCTGAGCTTGTTCGTGCGCGGATTGTGAATCAACATGTCACCGTGTCCGAGCAACAGTTCCGCGCCCTTGCTGTCAAGAACGATTCGGCTGTCCATGCCGCTGGCCACCTTGAAGGCGAGTCGGCAAGGCATGTTGCTCTTGATCAGACCCGTCACGACGTTGGCCTGCGGACGCTGGGTCGCGAGAATCAGGTGCATGCCGACCGCGCGCGCCTTCTGGGCGATGCGGATGATGTGGCTCTCGACTTCCTTCGCGGTCATCATGAGGTCCGCGAGTTCGTCGATGATGAACACCATGTACGGAAGCTTGCGAGGGATACGCGCTTCTTGCTCGGGCGTCTTGGCTCCCAAGCGCTCTTTGATTTCATCCCAGGTGAGCTCGTTGTAGCTTGCGATGTCGCGGCAACCGGCTTCGGCGAGCAGTTCGTAACGCTCGTCCATTTTGGTGCAGGCCCATTCGAGGATCGCCGCGGCTTTGTTCATTTCGGTGACGACCGGGCACATGAGGTGCGGAATGTCCTTGAACTGCGACATCTCGACCATCTTGGGATCGACGAGCACCATCTTGAGTTCGCTGGGCTTCTTGGTGTAGAGGAAGCCCATGATGATGGTGTTCATGCAGACGCTCTTACCCGAGCCGGTGGTGCCGGCGATGAGCATGTGCGGCATCTTGGCAAGGTCTTCGATGAGCGGCTCGCCCGAGGCGTCTTTGCCGAGGAACATCGGCAAACGCATCGCCGAGAAAGTTTCGGTCTTGCCCATCAGTTCCTTCAGGCGCACCTTTTCCTTGGTGGCGTTGGGAACTTCGATGCCGATGGTGTCGCGACCCGCTTGGTTGGCGACGATGCGGATGTTGACTGACTTCAGGGCGCGAGCGATGTCGGTCGCGACGGCCTGCACCACCGCAACTTTCGTACCCGGCGCCAAGCGAACATCGAACAACGTGATCGCAGGACCGCTTTCGATGCCGACGACTTCGCCCGCGATGTTGTACTGCTTCAGCGCGGACTCCAACGCCGTCGCCTGCTCGCGCACGTGCGCTTCGAGCGTTTGCGTGAAGTTCTCTTCGGGGTTCTCCAGAAGTTCAAGGCTCGGGAACTTGTAGTTCTCGCCCTCTTCCACGACCTGAAGATCGCGCAACGAGTCTTCGGTCGCGACCTGCTTGTTCTTTTGTCCGAACGCAATCGGCAGTTTTGCGATCTTGGCCTTCAGCGCCTCTTGGTCGAATACCTGAGGCGCGCCGGGCGTTTCGGTCTCCTCTTCATCGATTACCTCAACCTTGGGAGCGGCCTTTTTCGCCTTGGGCGCGATCGGCTCCTCCACCTCATCGATTTCATCGACGTCGATTTCCTCTTCCTCATCTTCATCCACGACCATCATCGCGGCCTGCTCGTCGGGATCTTGCATCCCAAGCTCTTCGGCGGTCGCGGGAGTCGCTTCCTCGGCGGTTTGCTTGCGACGACGGCCGCGCGCGGGCGCTGCGGTCGCCGTGGCCACGGGGCTATCGGGAACCTCGCCATCAAGGTCATTGAGCCGCGGCTCATGACGACGTCCCATCGAACGGAACTTTTCGAGAAGCCCGGAGAACATGCTGCCGCCGGCTTTGGCGGTCGAGCGCGCAGCGGCGGCGCCGGCTGCCATCGCAAGTTCACCCGTCGCACCGCCGACAACCTTGGCGGCAGGCAGTCCGTGCTTGCGCGTGAACGTCGTCGTCCACTTGAACGCCGCGGTGACCCACTCATCCATCGCGACGATCGATCCGATGATGCCGAGCAGACAGATGAAGAACGCCGAGCCGAGCGGTCCGACGCGCGGCGTCAGTTCTCCGACGATCACATGGCCGACATGTCCGCCGGCAAGATCGGGGAACCCTCCCCATCCGGGAAGACTCTGATTCTGGAGAGCGGAGCACGAGCACGCGAGCATTACGAGTCCGAAGGCGCGCAACGCGGCGTGCTGGACGGTCTGTCCCATCGCGGCGCTGAAGAGACCCAGTCCGCTGATGATGAGCAGCACCCAAGCGCCGAAGCCCATGAGCTTGAAGATCGAGTACGCAAGGAACGCACCGAATGGTCCGCACCAGTTGGTCGCGGGATCGTTCGGCGGATAGACCAGATGACTCGGCGGATCCGCGGGATCGAATCCGATCATGCTTGCGATGACATACGCCCAACCTACCAGCATCACGATGAGCGCGATGCGGCGTGTGACGGACGAACCAACAGACTTACCCGACTTCTTGGAGGCTTCCGGCATAGATCGTTGAATATCGGCGAATTTCCTTGGAAGTGCCCAAGTTTCCCGTTTGATTCGGGGGCGATTCCCGGCCGAATGTCAACCTTACAACGCGCGCGGACGACTGGAGAGTTCCGGAACTCGCAGCTCAACTTGCTCTCGCGTCGGCATGCTCGGGATCGCGCCGGCCTTGGTCGCTGCCAACGCACCGGCCACTGATGCGGTCAGCAGCGCTCTCTCCACCAACGCGGCCTCTTCGGGGCTCTTGGATTTCACGGCCGCGGCGACTTCCGGCCACGCACATGCGATCGCCCCGCTGAAGGCATCGCCCGCACCCACCGAGTCAACGCCTTGGACCGATAGGGTGGGAACGCGACGCTGACGGCCGCGATGAGCCACGATCGAGCCTTGTGCGCCAAGGGTGAGGATCACGGTCTGCGGGCCGATCTCGCCGGCCCGCAGGAGCAAGCGTCCCGGTTCCGTACCGACATCCTGTGCCGTGAGCAATGCCGCTTCGGATCGATTGACCAACAAGACATCAACCAGCGCCAGCAGCTCGGGAGGCATGGTTCGTGCGGGTGCTGCGTTGAGAATGACGGGCACACCCGATTGCCGTGCGATCTTGGCTGCCTCAAGATTCGCCGCCATCGGGACTTCGAGTTGCAGCAATAGAGCGCCCGCGGAAGTGATCGCCGCTGATGCCGCCCGCACATCATCAGGAGTGACGAGCGCGTTTGCACCGCTGGCGACGACGATGGTGTTCTCGCCACCGTCAGCAACGGTGATCATGCCAAGTCCCGTCGGGGTGTCCGGG
>JBKDPX010000153.1:0-1993 GCA_046342165.1 Phycisphaerales bacterium
TGGTGATTGACGCGAAGCCGGGACGCCTGCGCTCCACAGGCGTCGACGGCGCGGCGTACGAGTGGCGATGTGAAGTCATCGACTCTTCCGCCACCGGTCACGGCGAAGGTGATTCGCGCTTTCAAAACGGCAAGCGCATCCGCACCGGATTAGGGCGCGGCTTCTTCAGAATCTTCACTGATGAACATGGTGTTCCCGTGGCGCACGCCTTCACGGTGTCCGCGAACGCGAAAGTAAGATCTGTCAATGACCGTCCGCTCTACATCGGGCGAATCGCTCGTTGATTCTCACGATGCGCCGATGATGGACTTCGCAAACGCGAGGTACAACGGGATACCGATGATGACATTGAACGGGAATGTCACCGCCAACGCCAAGCCGATGTAGATCGAGGATTCCGCCTTGGGAATCGCGATTCTCGCCGCCGCAGGCACGGCGATGTAACTTGCGCTGGACGCCAACACGGCGAGGAGTGTCGCATCGCCGAGCGTGAGTCCGGCGAACTTCGCGAACATCAGCGCGATCAACGCGGCCACGGGCGGAAAGATCACGCCGAAGAGCGCGAGCGATATGCCGTGCGCGAAGAACGAACGCATACGACGCGCCGCGAGCACGCCGAGATCAAGCAGGAAGAAGACCAACACGCCGTTGAAGAGATCCTTACACAGCGGTTTGAATGCTTCGAAGCCGCGCTCGCCGGTGATGAGGCCGACGATCAGACTGCCAAGCAGAAGGAGTACCGGTCCGTTGAGAAACGCCTCGTGAAGAATGACACCCCAACTCGCCTGCTTTTCGGTTGATCCCGACGAGCTCTGCGCGCGACGAAGCAAAATGATGGAGACCGCGATCGCCGGCGATTCCATCAGCGCCATCACGGCGACCGTATGACCGCCGTACGCGATGGAAGATTCATCGAGGAGGTTCGACGCGGTGAGAAAGGTGACCGCACTGACTGAGCCGTATGCCGCCGCGACCGCGGCAGCGTTCTCCGCGCCGAGTTTGCGCTTGAGGATCGCGAAGACGGCGAGGGGTTGAAGCGCGGCGAGAGAGACGCCGATGACGATTGACCAGAGCGCCTCGGCATCAAGACCCGTGTCGGCGATTTTGACGCCGCCGGTAAAGCCGATGGCCCAGAGCAGATAGAGGCTCATGAGCTTCCCGATCTGACGGGGGATCCGCAGATCGGATTTCACGAACACGGCGACCATGCCGAGGACGAAAAACAGGACGGGGGGACTGATGCTCATCTCGGGGCGGAGGATAGGAGCAACGAAAAACCCTCGCCATGCAAAGCGAGGGTTTCGCGTAGATAAAACTCGGAGTCGATCAGGCGTTCTCGGCTTTGCCGATCTGCCATTCCTCGATTTCGATCGGGGCCTGTCGTCCGAAGATCGTGACGAGGACGCGGACGAGTCCCTTCTCGGGAAGCACTTCGTCGACCGTGCCTTCGTAGCTCTGGAACGGGCCTTCCTTGATGATGACGTGCTCGCCCTTGGCGAACACGAGCTTGACGGACGGCTCGTCCTCGGGCTTGCGCGAGTCCTTGAGCATCTTCTCGATCTCGTGAGACTTCATCGCGGTGGGTTTGCCGGTTGCGCCGACGAAATCGCCGACTCCCGTCGTCTCCTTGATGAGGAAGAAGACATCCTGAGGAATGCGGCCATCGGGCTCCAGGCGCATTTCGACGAAGACATAGCCGGGATACAGCATCGTCTCGGTGATGCGCTGCTTGCCCGCCTTGACGGTCTTGGTCTTTTCGGTCGGCACGAGAATGCGACCGACGCGATGCGTCATGCCTTCGATCTGCACCTTGCGAAGCAGGGTTTCGCGAACCGAGCGCTCCTTGTTGGATGCGACGCGAAGCACGAACCAGTTCATGCCTTCGGCGCACATCGGCTCGTCGGCCTTGAGCAGATCGGTCTTCTCGTTCGGGCGACCGTCGAGGACTTCATTCTTGGAATCGGCCATATCGCACCTCACTGACTCGAACAAG
>JBKDPX010000154.1:0-7066 GCA_046342165.1 Phycisphaerales bacterium
CACCTGGGATCACCGATCGCCGAGACCGCGCCGTTTGTCGAGGGAACCAAGGCGGCGCTCGCGTTGATGGATGAACTTGCGACCATCGGCGTGAAGATCGATGAACTGAATCTCGGCGGCGGGTTCGGAATCGACTACGGCCGCGCGAAACCGGCGACGCTAGAGGAGTTCGGCGCCGCGCTGGCGCCCTTGCTGAAAGATCGCGTGCAGTCGGGGTAGACGATCCTGCAGGAACCGGGGCGCACGATCGACGGCAACTCGGGCGTGTTGCTCGCGCGTGTGCAATACATCAAGCGCGGGCGAGCCAAGACATTCGTGATCACCGATACGGGGATGCACCAATTGTTGCGACCGGCGTTGTACGAGGCGTATCACTTCGTGTGGCCGACGAGCGTGGAGCCGCATCATGTGCCGGCCGACATGAGCGAATCACAGAACATGCAAGGACTGGAAGTGTGCGATGTGGTGGGACCGATCTGCGAGAGTTCGGACTTCCTCGCGCTGGATCGCGCGATTCCACCGATGAAACAGGGCGATTTGATCGCAGCGTTTTCGGCGGGAGCGTACGGCATGTCGATGGCGAACACCTACAACGACCATCCGCGTCCTGCGGAGGTGTTGGCCGACAACGGACACGCGACGATCATCCGGCCGCGGCAACACATGTTTGATTTGGTCGCCTCGGAACTCTCGGCGCCTCAGCCGATTCTGTGATCCGCGGTTTTGACCCCGTGCGTCTTGAGCGCTTGCGTGATCTGTGAAGCGGTGTCGCCCGTGTGATCGACATGAACGGCGTGCCAGCCTAACGCACGCGCGGTGCGCACATTCTCTTCAAGGTCGTCGAAGAAGAGAATCTCGTGCGATGCGCAGGATGTAAGCCTCTCAAACTCGCGGTAGATTTCCTGACCGGGCTTCATCAGGCCCATGAGATGACTCGCGTGCCGGTGTTTGAGCAGACCTGCGGTGGGATAGCGCGCGGGGGCATCGTCGCTTGGGAGATGCGTGACCCAGTGCGCGTGATTGGTGTTGGAAAGCAATCCCGTTTCCAGCCACGGCGTTGATGCGAGCGATGCAATGACTTCATGCACGCCTTCGTATTCATCCAGCAACCACGCATCGTGCAACTTCGCGAGTTCCTCGACCGCGTACACGCCGCCGACGGCATCGCGAAGCGCTTGCAGATATTGCGAATGTTCGAACTTTCCGACTTGATGCAAGCGAGTCAGTTCGCGCCGGCGCGCGATGCCTTGTTCACAGCGGGCGTCGATGCGCAGATCAAGCCCTGCGGCGGCGCAGCCTTCCTCCCATGACCGGCAATGCCTGAGAATGACGCCGCCCCAATCGAAACACACCATGCGAACAGTCATTCCTGATCCTCGTCGTGCGACTCGACGGGCGTGTCGGTCTGCGGCTTCATGATTTCGCGCATGACGGTCGTCGCGAAAGAACCCTTCGGCAGTTCAAAGGCACAGCGGATGTAAGGTCCGTGCTCATCCAGACCGCCCTCGTACTCCGGCGCGATCACGGGGACGCGAAGCGGACGACGCTCGCCTTGGATGAGGTTGCGACTGCGATCGGAGAACGTCTGCACCTGTTCGAGCGTCACACCGGCACTGTGAAGCGCAGCGAGTTCGGCTTCGTCAATAGCACCTTGTGCGCGCTTCATGCCTCCGCCCCACATCGGACCGGAGGGACTGATCTCGAACTTCGCGAGTCGATCGGCTGTCACGGGGTCGTTGACGACGGCGTCATCCGCGTTGAAGCACGCGTGATTCTCGTGTTTCATCGCGACGTCACCGGGCAGCAAGCGGTCGAGTGTTCCATCGATCACGCGCTTGTCGACCACGGCGTTGAAGACGGCCGATTGGAAGGCGGAGATATAAAAACCGAGCATCTGATAGTCGATGCCGAAGAACGCGCGCTTGACGCCTTTGCCTTGCGCGAGCAATCGAAGCGCCTGACGTTCGGCGTGCGCGGGGCGCGGGAAGAGGTCGAGCGCACGCGCGTAATCGCCTTGCGCGAACGCGGCGCGTGCAAGCGCGTTGACATCGGGACGATGCGCGCCGGGTCCGAGCAGTTCGCGGATCGCCTCTTCATGCTTGGACTCGATCATCAACCTGCCGATCACATGCGTGTTGTTCAACAGTCCGAATCGCTGTTCGCCGATTCGATTCGCGATTCCGGTTTTTTCGAGAATCGCCAGGGATTTGGCGGCGCGCAGAACATCGGTGGGTTTCACATCGCGGATGCGGATCGAGAAGCGGTTCGCCGCGAGATGGCCGCGCCGGAGTTTGTTGGCGTGGAGATCGGTCCACAGGATCTCGATGCGATCATCGCGAAGCGAGGGGAAGTCCTCGGGCTTGCGGCCCGGCGCGTGGATCGAGACGACCTGACGCGTGATGGCGTGTTTGTCCTTGAGTCCCGCAAAGCCGATGTCGCGGCGTTGTACGCCGAAGTGAGTGGCGAGAATGTGAAGCATCTCGAAGGTCGAGAGCCCCCGCTTTTGCACGAAGAGGTAGATGTGCTCGCCTTCGCCGCACGGGTTGTACAGCGGGATTTCCTCGACGAGGAAATCCTCCGGTCTTTGCTTGATGACGCCGCCCGTGCCGGGAACATCAGCGGTTTGATACTTCGTCGGGTAAGCGAACGTGGAATCGATCACGATTCTTCCTCTTCGGTCGGCAGAGCGGAATTGAGAACATGATCTGCAACATAGACCGGGACATCCTGCGCGATGCCGATGGCGATCGCATCGCTGGGGCGAGCATCGATGTGCATGAGTTCGCCGTTGTGCTCAACATCGAGCGTCGCGAAGAATGTGGAGTCCGCCAGATCGCAGATGGTGATCGAGCGCAACATGCCGCCAAGCGCTTCGATGATGTTGCCGAGCAAATCATGCGTCTGCGGACGCTTGATGGAGATGCCTTTGAGTCGCCGCTCGATGGCCTGCGCTTCGGGAAGACCGATGACGATCGGGAACGAACGCGCGGGAAGGGAAGCGTCGGAATCCGCATCGCGCATTTCGCGCAATTCGATGATCTGATAATCGTTGAGTTCACGGATCAGGATCCGCGACAACTCCATGCGCACGAGCATGCGTGACTCCTTTGTTGACTGATGGTACTCGCGATCACGGTCTTCTCCATGCCCGATTCGGATGGCGGATGGAAAAGCCGTCTCCTACCCTTCAATTGCCGCTTCGCGGGGGGATTGCGGCATTACATATGAAGCGCGGTTCGTTCATCCTCGGTCTGGCGATCAGCACATGCGTCCACGGCGCACTGTTCGTGGCACTGCGGGAGGGTTTGTTCGGGGATGCGTTGCCTCGGGCGGTCGCCGATGAGGGGTTTGCGACGACACTGACGTTCACGCCGCCGAGCCAAGATGTTGCGACTCGCGCCGCGCCTCCGGCTCCGGCTCCGCCGCCGCTCCCGCAGGTCCAACCATCCGCTCCGATTCCGCCACCGCCCCCACCTCAACCTCCGCTTGAGGAATCCCCCGAACCGCCACCGCCGACTGAGCCGCAGCCTTTGAAGGCCGGTATCGATGAGGGCGCCGCGGAGGCGAAAAGTTGGCAGGGCTTCAAGGAGGAGACTCCGAACGCCGCACCGATTTCGCAAGTCGACCAGTCGGCGATGACTCCTCAGCGCGGCCTGGATCAAGAGACGGTCGCACCGCTGCCTGAAGCGCCGTCGACTGTTGCAACGGCGGATGCGACTCCGTTCGAGAGCGCGAGTCCGACGTCGGCGCCGTCGATCGTGCCGGCGGTTGATGCTTCCGCAGAGCAACAGTTGAGCAGAGATTTAACCCAAGCTGTCGAAGCACAAGCAGCTCAACCCGCGCAAGAGGCGGTTCCCGCGGTCGACGCGCCGAAGGGCGAGGAGTTGCGACCGGAGACGGAAGATGCGTCGCGCGGGAGCGAGATCAAGCCGGCACAGGATCTTCGCCCGGCGATGACGGATGATGAATTGGCGCCTGAAGCGGCTGCCGGCATCGGCACTTCGGACGAAACAGCTCCCGCCGTTGCTCCGCCACCGAGCGCACCCGCGCCACTGGAAGATTCCGCAGAAGTGACGGAGCGTGAGGCCGTCGAGCCTTCGCGGCCAACCAAGACCGAAGCACAGCGGATCGTGGATCAGGTCTTGGCGGAATCGCAAGGGCGCAAGCCATCGGTCGAGGGACAGGGACTGGGCGAGATCGAGCCCGAGGAATCAGACGCTTCGGCACTGAAAGCTTCGTTGGCAGTGGAACCCGGAAAAACCCTCGCGCGCGATGGCATTCAGGTCCGGACCGTGAGGCCGAAGTGGAGCATCACGACGAAGATCACAGCGATCCCTCGGAATCCACTGATTGATGTGACGTTTGACCGCACGGGAAAGGTTTCCAAGGCGGCGTTCGTGGCGGGTCGGAACACCGGCTATCGCGAGGTGGACGGGCCGTTGCTGGACTCGATCTACCGCTGGCGCGCGTCGGGCGAGAAGTTTGAAAAGTCGGTGACGGAGTCCGGGACGCTGAGTCTGCGGTTCAAAATGCTCCTGAAAGAGGAGGATGATTCGAACCGACTGCCCGTTTCGACCGATAAAGCACAGTGAACATGCGCGTTGCTTCATTCATCGGAATCGCCATCGCGTTCGTGCTCGCATCGACAAGCGTGCGCGGACAGACATTGGATGTTCCGGGTGTGACATTGAAGCCGGTTGAGCAAGGAGTCGCGGACGCCGATCCGTTGTCGGTCAGTCTTCGCGTGTTGCGTCCGGACATGCGGTACTCCACGAACTTCGAGCGACTGTACGAAGCGCGACTTGATCCGCGGATCTACGGGCCTGAACTTGCGAACCAGAAATATTATGTTCGATTCGCCGGCGGTGTCGCGGCGGTGTTTCCGCAATCCGAGTACATCATGTTCAAGGGGAACAAGTACGCGAAGATTCCGCCGGGAACCGTGTATTCGATCGGCGGACCGCTCGCGCAGTTGATGGGTGCGCCCCGATTCGAGCGTGAGGAGGCGCCCCGGCGGATCAACGCCTCCCAGTACGCATCGCTTGACGCCCGAAAGACGATTGATCGACGCGCACCTTCGACGAAAGTCGACCATGCGCGGCAACCCGCACGCCACCGGATCGAGCGGGAGAAATCCATCACGCCATCGCGATCGATTTTCAACGATGATGAGTATCGCAAGAGTCGGCTCGAGGCCTTGCTGAAGACATCGTGAGACATCGAACCGGGACACTCGACTACCATTCAGCGGGAGGTGCGATCATGCGCACGGCTGGATTGTTGCTTTTCATCGGCGGAACCGCGTTGGCTCAACAACTGCCGACGATTGAGATCAGCAGTGGCGATCAACTCGCATCGGACATCGCACAACGCATCCAAGATGAGCGTGGCGCTGCGAAGGCGCGCGCGATCGCGATGATCGGCAAGGCAAAGTCGTGGATGCTCGCAGGCCAGGATGCCTCCGGCGGATTCGGCGTGCGAGAGGGCGCGCCGGTGTTTCCGGCGGTGACGGCCCTGTGTGTCATGGGATTGATCGATAAACAAACGCCCGCGAGCGATCCTGCGATGGCGCGCGCGGCGGCGTATGTCGTGAAGTTTCAGAAGGAAGACGGCGCGATCTGCGATGTGCTGCTGCCGAGTTACAACACGGCGATCGCGGTGTCGATGCTCGCGCGGTTTTCGGATTCGGCAAGTGTCGAAGCGACGCGCAAGGGTGCGGAGTTTTTGAAAGGGTTGCAGTATGGGGAGGGCGCCGTCGAATCCGCACGACTGGGCGCCGAGACGGCCAAGCCGGTGGGCGGCGATCATGCGTTTTACGGCGGCGTCGGCTATGGCAAACACGGAAGGCCCGATCTGTCGAACACGGCGTTTTGGATTGAGGCGCTGAAGGACGCGGGCGTCGATCGCGATGATCCGGCGTTCAAGCGCGCGATCGTCTTCCTGCAGCGCACACAGCAACTGCAAGGCGTGAACGACATGCCGTATGGCAAGGACTCGAAACAAGGCGGGTTCATTTACGCGACGAGTGAAAATTCGAAGACGATCGGATCGGGCCAGAGTTTCGCCGGAGACATCGCCGAGTCGCTTTCAGGCCCGCCGGGCGTGCGAGTGATCGTCAAACTGCGCCCGAAAGACAACGACGGCAAGCCGGTGTTGTTGTCGCGCGATGCGATTCTCAAGCGCATCACGGCGCACATGATGAGTTCATCGCTGATGGAAATCGCCGCGATCGGCGATGATGTTCAAGTGCTCGTCGGTCCCGGCGAGAGTTCGGGCTGTTCGGCGTTTGAGATTCGAGCGAAGTGCGAGGCGGCCGAACGATTCACGAGCCTCGTCGGAGCGGCGTTTCGCGATGAAATCGGCGAAGAGGGCTCGTTCGCGGGCGAAGCGGTCACGAATTGGCGTGCCGAGAGTCGACTGCGCGCGTACGGATCCATGACCTACGCGGGCTTCAAAAGCTATCTCTACGCAGGGCTCTCGAAGAATGACCCGAGAGTCGCCGCGGCGCGCGGATGGATCGAATCACACTACACACTCGCGGAAAATCCGGGAGTCGGCACGGACGGTCTTTATTACTATTATGTGATGTTTGCGAAAGCGCTGGACGCGGACGGCCGCGCGACAGTCCTGACGCCCGACGGCTCGCGCGACTGGCGAATTGATCTCGTGAATCAGCTTTCGAGTCTGCAGAACGAAGACGGTTCCTTCCGTAGCGTAGACGATCGCTGGATGGAAAACGATCCGGTCCTGATCACCGCCTACGCGCTCAACGCGTTGCAGTTGGCTTCAAAGAGTCTCGGCGAATAGGTTCACGCGTGAATCGGCGCGGCCCACGTCAATTCGCGATGAAGGAGCAACCGTTCATCGGCGGCCATTCTTATAAATGTTGATACCGCCTCCATCGCGCGAACGTCTACCTCGTATCGCAACAGTTCCGTGAGATAGCGACGAGTGACATCGAGAGGCCACGAAGCCTGCGCCGCCGCGACGCGCGCGATGTGATCCATTCGCGTCGAGTTGTGCACGCGTTGGCGATCGAGCAGTGACGCGGCGAGATTGACGCCGG
>JBKDPX010000155.1:0-4531 GCA_046342165.1 Phycisphaerales bacterium
CGATGAGGTCGAACACGAACATGCACGCGACCCAGGCGGCGGTGAACAGAATCGTGTTCTTCAGATCGGAGAATTCGGGGCGGTACTGCCGGACGAAGTACTGATACAGCGAGGCGGTAACGATGAAAAGATGAAGCGCCCAAAAGAGCATGAAGCGTTCAGTCGGGAATGATTCGGTGATGATCGGCGTGATGAATGCCTGCGTTGTGAGTCCGAATCCCCAGAAGACCGTGAGTGTCGCGAAGATGCGGCGATGTGAGAACATGGATGCCGCGGCGACGAGACACGCCATGTCGCACAGTTCCATCGGTATCGATTTGCGGATGTCGAGTCGCTCGGGCCCGAGCCAGAAAATCCATGACCATGCGTTGATGAAGACGCCGATCACGCCGATGGCGCGCGCGACGTTGCGATCATCGCCCGCGGCCACGGCGCGGCGACCCAGCAGCAAGCACATCGATGTCGTGACGATGCAGACGACGAGCGTGAAAACGTGTGTCGGCGAGAACGCTTGAAACTCGCCGGCAGGATTCATGCCTGATCAGCCTTGGCCCGCTTTTCGTGACGAAGCTGACCGCATGCGGCGGCGATGTCGCGGCCGCGGCTGGCGCGGATGTGCACGTTGATGAACTTCTCGCGAAGCACTTGTTGAAACGAGAGGACCGAGTCGGAGCCGGGGCGTTCAAATGGCACGCCTTGCACTTCGTTGTAGCGAATCAGGTTGACATTGGCGCGAAGCGTCTTGGCGACTTGCGCGAGTTCGAGCGCGTTGGCGGGCGAATCGTTCACGCCTTTGAGCAGGGTGTATTCAAGCGTGATTTCGCGGCCGGTTTTGTCGAACCAACGCTGACACGCGCCCAGCAACTCCTTGATCGTCGTGTACTCCGCCCACGGGATGAGTTTGCGGCGGATGTCATCGTTCGGCGCGTGCAGACTGAGCGCGAGCGTGACGGGCAGATCGAGTTGCTCGGAGAGTTTCTCGATGGCCTTGGGCAGGCCGACGGTCGACACGGTGACTTTGCGCGCCGAGATGCCAAGTCCCCAAAGAGCGCAGATCGTGCGAATCGCGGGAACGACCGCGGTGAGATTGCTGAGCGGTTCACCCATGCCCATGAAGACGACATTGGTGATGCGGCGCACGCCGGGGAGCTGTCCCAGTCGCCAGACTTGTTCGACGATTCGGCCGGCGGAGAGACTGCCGTCGAGTCCGCCGATGCCTGAGGCGCAGAATCGACAACCCACGGGACAACCGATCTGTGAACTGATGCACGCGGTGCGGCGTGATGGTTCGCGATCTTTATCGCCGTCCTGCGAGGGAATCATGACGCACTCGGTTTGGCGAGATGAATCACCTGCGGAGGTTGCGACATTCAGCAACGGTAGCTTCAGCGGATTGTGAACGGGTTGTCCGCTCGGCGCGGCTTGTTGCGCTTCGTCACCGTCTTGCCATTCGATCAGCAACTTTTGAGTTCCGTCGCTGGCGATTTGATGGGCGACAGCCGTGCCTGAGATGAATGTCATCTTGGTGCGCAGAAGATCACGATCGCTCTTGGAGAGATTGGACATTTTGTCCGGATCGGCGACGCCCGTGGTGTAGACCCACTCCATGATCTGCTTGGCGCGGAACGCGGGCATTCCCACGCTGCTGCACCATTGAGCGAGCGATTCGGGAGTGTGCGCGAAGAAATGGTTCGTGGGGTGTTTCATAATCGAATCAACGGGAATCAGATGTTCTTGCCGCGGACGGTCAACGGAGTCGCACCGTAGAGCTCTTGTGTGATGATCGGCGCACTGACGTGAATGACTCGAGACTCGGGATCGATATCGCGCTCGCGCATGAGTCGCTTGAGCGTCGCGGGTAATCCGAATTCGACGTCCTCTTCAAAGATCTCCGCCTGCTCGATGGTGCCGCCGAACTTGTTGAGCAGGGCGCGGCAGATTCCCGCGACCAAATCCTCAGGTGCCGATGCGCCCGCTGTCAGCAAGATTGTTTCGGTGCCCGTTGAGAACCACGAGAAGTCGAGTTCCGAGACATCGTCGACTCGAACGGCTTTGGTCCCGACATTCGCGGCGATTTCGGTGAGGCGAACGCTGTTACTGCTGTTGCGACTGCCGACAACGATGACCAAATCGCAATCCGGAGCGATTTGCCGCACGGCGTGTTGACGATTGGTGGTGGCGTAACAAATGTCACTGCTCGGCGGTTCCTTGATGTTCGGAAACGCCTTCTTGAGCGCGTTGATGATCACCGCCGCATCATCGGTCGAGAGTGTGGTTTGTGTGAGATAGACCAGTTTGTTCGGATCGCGAATCGCAAGCGATGGAATGTCTTCGGGACATTCGACGACCAGTGTTGCATCGGGCGCCTCGCCGGCGGTGCCGATGACTTCCTGGTGATCGCGGTGTCCGACGAGAAGAATCTGATATCCCTGGCGCGAGTATCGGATCGCTTCGGAGTGCACTTTCGTAACGAGCGGACATGTCGCGTCAATCGCCGTGAGCTTGCGGGATTTCGCGAGCGCGCGGATCTGCGGACTCACGCCGTGCGCGGAGAAGACGACGATTTCACCTTCAGGGACTTCATCCAATGAGTCAACGAACTTGACGCCGCGGTCGACGAAGCGGCCGACGACGTGCTTGTTGTGCACGATTTCGTGATAGACGTAGATCGGGGTGTCGGGGAAGAGTTCGACGACCTGATCGACGACATCGATGGCCATGCGGACACCGGCGCAGAAGCCGCGGGGATTGACGAGAATGATCTTCATCGTTACGGGTGACTCTAGTGCCTACGAGCGAGCGCCGAACGGTGTTCGGATTTCGATAGGTTGTCGATGCGTGTATTCTGCCGTCAGGCGGCGGAAATGCCGATGAACCTACTCTCAGAGTACGAGCAATGAGCGAAGAACGGGTCCATGGTGGTCAAAGGTCGGTCATCCACAGCATTGCGCTGTTGATGGCTGTCGCGTTTGCGTGGCAGTGCTGCGCGGACGGGATCGCAATGGTCGAGGCGATTCGCGGGCACGGTGTGCCTCGGATCGCACAGCGCGCGATCGTCGAGCGATCGGTTCGCGAAACTCGCGGGATCGTTCGTCTCGAGCGCGAGATTCCGGCTCGCATCACGGCGCAGTTCGTGCGGATCGTGAGTGATGCATCCGCCGAAGTGAAGTTGACGCGTTCGCGCGATGGCTTTGCCGCCGAGTTGCGAGCGGAGTTGATGAATCTGCCGCCGCCTCGAGCGGCTTGAGCAGGTTTGATTTTCCGTTCCAAGAATTCATCTGAACTCACCGGCACTCGCATTCGCGCGGGTGTATTCGATATCCGCCACGGCGTTGTCGTGATCGCGGAGCAAAGGACTTTGAGCAATGGCTGACCAGGGCATTCCGATTATCGGGCCGAGTTTGAATCGCATCATCGGTACTCGCAACGAGCGTTTCGTCAAGAAGTACACGCAGCGCGTGCAAGGGATCAATCAACTTGAAGCGCAGATGAGGGCGCTGACTGACGAGCAGTTGCGTGGCAAGCTCTCGGAGTTTCGTTCGCGCGTCGAGGGGGGCACGAAGGCCGATGATCTCATGGTCGAGGCGTTTGCCGTTGCACGCGAGGCGATGGATCGAGCGGTCGGCATTCGCAACATCTTCAATCCGAAGGCGGGCTTCGACATTTCGAAGTTGAGCGTGGAGATGCAGGGCGTCTATGCGCAGGTCAAGGCGGGCATGGATGCGATGCCGGTGATCGTGCCGCGGACATTCGTGCCGTCGAAGGACGAACAGCAACCGCCGGAGAACGCGATTGCAGACGAGGCGGGCGAGTGGCTCGGGTGCACCTACTTGATCCACGGCTGGATGCGCGCGGATATTCCGCAAGCGCTGTACGAGGCCGTTCGCGAGTTGTATCCGGAGAGTCGACCGCCGTTCCGAGCGCGACCTTTCGATGTGCAGTTGATCGGCGGCATGGTGCTCACGCAGGGCAAGATCGCGGAAATGCGAACAGGTGAAGGAAAGACGATTGTCGCGCCGCTGGCGACGTATCTGGCGTGCATCGAGCGTTTGAAGGTTCACGTCGTCACGGTCAATGACTACCTCGTGCAGCGTGACCGTGATTGGACCGCGCCATTCTTCCGCGCCCTCGGACTGACCGTCGGGGCGATCCACCCTCAGCACATGCAGGGCGAGGACGTGAAGCGATTCATGTATCGCTGTGACATCGTGTACGGCACGACGAGCGAGTTCGGCTTCGATTACCTGCGCGACAACATGAAGGACAACGAAGATCAGCAGGTGCAGCGCAAGCGGCATTTCGCGATCGTCGACGAAGTCGACTCGATCCTCATCGATGAGGCGCGCACGCCGTTGATCATCTCCGGTCAAGCGCATGATTCGCAGCCGCGCTACGAACTTGCGGACCAATTGGCGCGTCACTTGGTCGGAAAGCAAAAGCCGTGGACCGACGCTGACGAGAAGGTCGAGAAATGCAAGCTGCTCATCAAGGGGCTTGAAGGCGACATTCGTCAGGCTCGCGACAAGTCCAG
>JBKDPX010000156.1:0-2672 GCA_046342165.1 Phycisphaerales bacterium
CCACCGCACCCGGCTGGATCATCTCCGCGGTCACCACACCCGGCACACCCGCCGCGGCGACGACGACATCAGCACCCCGCACACTCTCCTTGATCCCCGGGGTGTATTTGTTGCAACTGATGACCGTCGCTTCCTGACGCATCAGCAACACCGCGATCGGCTTACCGACCACATCGCCCGCACCGACGACAACGACGCGCTTGCCGCGAAGATACGGATCAGGGCGAACGCCCGGAACATCCGCCACTGCGTAGTGATGTTGTAACATCTTGAGCACTGCAAGCGCCGTGCACGGTGCGAGCGAACTGCGCCCGTACACCACGTTGCCGATGTTCGCGGGATTCACACCCTCGACATCCTTCTCCGCAGCGATCAGTCGCTGAATCGAATACGCATCCACTCCTGACGGCAGCGGCAGATGCATCATGATCGCGGTCACATCGTCTTGCGAGGACAACAGCAACACGCGCCCTGCAATGTCATCGAAGATGGATTCTTGATCAAGTCTGTGTAACTTATATTCGATTCCGAGCATCTCACATGTGCGGGCCTGATTGTCGGCGTACACACGCGCCGCGTTGTCGCCGGATTCGACCAAGAGCGCGTCAAGTCTTACGCGCTGACCCCGAGCATGAAGCGTGGCGACACGCTCTCGGATGCGCTCTCGATAAACCTTTGCGAGTTGGACACCGTCGATAATCGCCGCGGGCATGGCAGAGGGTAGCGAGACCACTCCATCAATTCCCGGACGCGACGAGCGCCTGGATTCGAGTGAAAAACACAACCGGCCGTCCCTGCGGAGACGGCCGGCCGTACTTGTTCAGTACCTATTTGAGCCACAGTCGAGCGGCTCCGTCGAGTCGCGTCAGGTCCGCAGCTCCTTTGCATACGTGTATTGATTCACCGGATCACCTCCCTTTCGTCAGGCCGTGTCAGCCGCCACGCGCTTGTACGCGCCGCCGACCTCTTCACCCGCGGACCGTCATCCGCGGCACATCGCCCGCGCGCACGCTCTACGGCCGCGCGCGGTCGTCGTCACCTACCAGCCTGTCGCACCGCTGTAGTTGTTCGCGGCTGATCCGGGCGTTCAGTGGCGAAGAATCCGTCACTCTTAATCTACCACGCGGATCGCGAAAGTGTTCATGAAATCCGAAAATTCAGCGGTTCTCAGACCTCACGATTCAAGCTTGTCAAACGCACCCTTGGCCGCCTGCTCATCCACATACTTCTGAAAGTCACCCATCTTGTAACTCACGAAACAGAAAACATGATGCAATGTCGCCCACTCAATATCCGACGGATCTTCTTTCAGATCCTTTCGCAGTCTGTTGAGCTCGCTCAGCAATACTTCCGCACGCATCGATTCCCGCGGCATGATTTCCTCTTTCAGTTCTTCTGGTGACTCTTTCGCAAGCGCGCGAACCCCGCGGCACCCGCAAAGCTCGCCGTCAATACCAACACGATCGCCGGTCCCGGCGGCCAGTCCGCCTCGAAGCTCAACACCACACCGGCCACGACACCGAACAACGCGATACCGATTCCAACCCATGCCACGCGCGTCCATGTCGATGCCAACTTGAGCGCCGTCGCACCTGGCAACACCAACATCGCCGTGGCAAGCACGACACCCGCCAATTTCATCGCAGTCACCGTCACGAGCGCAAGCAGCAACATCAATAGGAACTGCATCCCTCGAACATTGACGCCCCAAGCCGTCGCGGATGGTTCATCAAACGCCTGAAACAACAACGGGCGCCTCCACCACCACAGCGACGTAAACACAATCGTCGTGATCACACCAGCCAACGCGAAATCGCCCCATCCGACAGACAGCATGTCGCCGAACAAGAAGGACTCCCACTGCACGGGATCCTTGGAAATACGAAGCAACACAGCGCCCAGCGCCATCGCGCCCACGAGCACGATGCCGATCGCAGTGTCTGATTCGGTATCGCCGCGCCGACTGATCCACGCCATCAAGAGCGCCGCCGCCAGGCATGTTCCGAGCACGAAAAAGAACTGACCGACACTCGCGCCGACGGTGACTTTCCCCAACACCCCCGCAACCGCCGCGAGTCCGATGCCGCCGAACGCCGCGTGACTGATTCCTTGCCCGATGAATGACATCCGCTTGAGCACCACCAGCACGCTCAATCGCGCGCACATCAGCGCGATCAACAGTCCGGTCAGCACTCCCGGCCAATACAGCGCCGCGAGTTCATCGGACATCAAGTAATCGATGGTCCGAAGACTCATGCATCCCTCCGCTTCGCGCTGACCGAAAATGTCACCGCCGGAGTCGCATGACTGGGATCCGTACAACTTGACGCTTCGTGCGCGTCCACATGCAGATCGCCGAAGATCCCGGCCATATCGTGACGAAAGACCTCCGCCAAGACTCGCGGCGTCAACCCCTCGGGCGAGACGTGTGAATGCAGCGTGCGAGACAGGCAAGCGATTCGATCGCAACCAGCCGCAACCGTTCGAATCTCGTGACTCACCACAATCACCGTCAGATTCAAAGCGGAATGCAACTTCGTCAACATCTCAGCAAACTGCTGTTGCCCCGACACATCAATGCCCACGGTCGGCTCATCCAAGAGCAGCAGCCGCGGCTTGGATGCAATCGCACGCGCGATCATCACGCGTTGCAACTGACCGCCCGAAAGCGC
>JBKDPX010000157.1:0-12192 GCA_046342165.1 Phycisphaerales bacterium
CATCATTCGCGGAGCGGAACTTGCCAAGAGCGGACATATTCACCAAGCAACCGCAGACCATATGGGAATGCTCGGCACGGTGATCAATGCGCTGGCGTTGAAAGAGCAACTCATCGGACACGGAGTGGATTGCCGCGTGATGTCAGCGATCGAGATTCGCGCCGTCGCGGAACCGTTCATCCGCAGTCGAGCGCTTCGACACTTGGAAAAAGGCCGCGTGGTGATTCTTGCCGCCGGCACGGGCAACCCGTTCTTCACGACGGATACCTGCGCCGCGCTTCGCGCGACCGAACTCGAGTGCGACATCCTGCTGAAAGCCACGAAGGTCGACGGCGTGTACACCGCGGACCCGAAGAAAGATCCGACCGCGACCAAGTTCGATGAACTCACATTCGCGGAAGCCATGAGCCGGAAACTCCGAGTCATGGACATGACCGCTCTTGCGATGTGCGGCGAGAATCACATTCCGGTGTTGATCTTCGACTTCAAGAAGTCGGGAAACATTCACCAGGTGGTCCGTGGAGATCGCATCGGCACGCTCCTGTACTCTTGATCCGCAACCGCGTCGCACTCGAACGGCCATTCGAATTTCATCTATACTGATTCGGCGTCACTCGGCACCGATCTCGGAGAACACCATGAACGATCCGGACACGATTCTGCTTGAGACCGAAGAGGCGATGGAGAAGGCCATCGATCACTTGAAAAACGAACTTCGTGGCGTTCGCACCGGCCGCGCCTCCCCGGCGTTGGTTGAATACATCAAGGCGGACTACTACGGCTCACAATCCGACATCAAATCTCTCGCGGCGATCAGCGTCCCGGAACCTACACAGCTGCTGATCAAGCCTTTCGATGCGGGAGCGCTCCAAGCGATCAAGACCGCGATCGAAAAGGCGGGGCTCGGCGTCAATCCGATGATTGAAGGCAAGCAGATCCGCATGAATCTGCCCCCGATGTCTCAAGAGCGTCGCCAGAAAGATGCGGCTCGTATCCGTAAAATGGGTGAAGAGACCAAAGTCGTCATCCGCAACGCTCGTCGCGACGGGAACAAAAACGCGGACAATCTGAACAAGCAACCCGGCGCGAACTTTCCGGAGGACGTCGTCGAGAACCTCAAGGAAGAAATTCAGTCACTGCTGAAGAAGTACGAAGAGGATGTCGATCGCCGCGTCGGGGAGAAGGAAAAGGAAATCCTCACGCTCTGATCATCATCGAATTCAAATAAAAAGCCCGCGCCGACACCGACGCGGGCTTTTTGTTTTTCCATATCGCTGTTTACTCGACGCTGAGATCCGCGATGAAGGCGTCAAGTCTCGCTTGCGCTTCATCGCGTGCTTTCTGCGCCTGAGTCGTTTCCTGAGCGATCGTCTCGAGCCTGGATTCCTGCTCTGTGAACTTCGTCATGTAGCGTCGGTAGAGATCGCGGTTGCGATCGATCGAGTTCATGTTCTGACGGATGCGATCCTGATCCTGCGCGATCTTTTCTCGCTCGCGCTCCAGTTGTCCCATGCGCTCCTGCTGCTCGCGGATCTCACCTTGTTTCTTATAAACCTCGCGGAAAGCCTCGACGACCTTCTCCGACGCGGCTCCGGTTTGCGAGTACGACATGATCGTCTCGAGGTTGTATCCCAGCACTCCGTAGCCACTCGTGGACACGATCTCTTCGACGATTTCAAACGGCTTCGTGGCACCCGCTGCGACTTCCACCTCGAAGCGATAGGTCTGGGCGCTTTGCTCTGCGGGCTTCTCAGGCAGTTTGAGGGTCCATCCGTCGGAACGCGGGTGTTCAACAACGATCAAGCGATCTCGCGCCGCATCCTTATTCGTGAAGTCGTATCGACGCGTCTGGCGAGACAGCGTCGTCATTTCAAGCACGCCCTTGACGACTTTCACCTTGCGCACATCCATACTGCTGGTGTAGTTGGTGGTCACATCGACATCCAAGTCGACCGCATACGACAGCAAACGCCGATCACCCGCCGGCACATGACCGATCTGCGCATCACCGGCGTAGGCGCCGGAATCAAAGACGCTGATCGGACCCGGCATCAGTTGCATGTTCGATGTGTTGGTGATCCACACGCCGCGCATCGGGTGAGTGCCACCATCGGCCGGATTAAAGATGCTGACGCGTTTACCTTCGATGCCGGCGGAGAGAATGGGAAGCATGGCGGAACGTTGGCGTTCAACGGTCACGGGTGCTTCGAGTTGGAATTGAAAGACCTCGCCGACCTCCATCGCCGCCGCCTGTGATCGCGCGGCGTAGTTGGCAAGATCTTCGCTCGACAACGGTTCCGGCGCCCCCGATTCGGCCATTTCCATACGGCCCGTGGTCATCATCGGCGCTCCGGGAGCTGCATCGGGCGCGCCGAAACTGCCACCACCCCCAACGCCGCGCGCCGGACGCCCCGCCTTGGGTTGCTGCGCCGCAACCTTCCCTGCGGCATCCCTCTCCGCCCCGCCTTCATACGCACGGGGTGCCACACCGGGAACAGTCGGCACCGGAACGTCAGGTCGCGCCACGTAGAGCGGTTCGTACAAATCCATCGTGAAGCTCACGGGGCGGCCTGAGACCAAAGCGAGTTGCACCTGATTCCAATCTTCATCCGTGGTGTTCTCGACGATGGCCCAGCCTTGCACCGTCACACCCTCGGCTGTGGGCTTTTCGCCCTTCTTGGAATCGGGAAGAATCAAGCGGTAACTGGTCTTCCACACCGGCGACTCCTGGATGTAGCCGACCATCACCTCGCGAGCGCCCTGGCCTGCGAACCGGATATCAACGGTTTTTGTTCGATCCGCGCGATACTCGGCAACCGCCGCAAGCGCCTTGTTCAGTTCGCTCTTGAGCGCCTCATCTCGCAGTTCGAAACTCACGACCTGCGGCAGTCGGATCGAGACCAATCCCTCCTTCGTCATCAGATTGACGAATGAGACCGGCGCGGTTGTATCCTTCCCGACCGTTTCGTTACGAGTTTCGACTCCGAGCACTGTTCCGACAGTCTCGCGCCCCTCGACGAGTTTCAGCGCGACTTCGGCGCCGCGAATCTGCCCGAGCAAACCGGCGATGGTCGGGTTGTTGGAGATATCGATCGCGAAGCTGCTGAGTCGTTTGGTGAGCGGCTCTTTGCTTCCGTAACTCACGCCCTCGACACGACCTTGGCCTTTGGACAGATCGAGCACAACCATCGACTTGAGGATGTCGTTGATCTGCTTGGTATCGAATCGCAACTGAACCTTCGCATCGCCTTCGATCAACCCCCTCCTTTCGAAGGCTCCGACTCCCGAGCGATAGAGCGTGATCCGTCGAATGGGCAGGTTCGGCTGATCCACCGCTTCGGACATTGCCGGTTGGGCGAGAACTTCCCCGCAGGTCGTCACCGTTCCCGCGATCATGGAGAGCGCCAACGCCGCATTCATCAAGAGTCTCATGGTTTCCCCTTTAATTCGGTCGGACCCATCGTCGAACACACCCGTTCTGACCAGTGTATCGGCGGAATGTTCCCGAGTTGCACAGGTGTGACAACGCCGTGACAATCCCGTACAGTCATTGCGATGACACATGTGGCGCTTCCCCAGTTCAAGCCGTCGCCGAGCGATCCCGCGCTGGACGCGATCGCCGCGGAACTCGCAGCGACGATCCGCGGCGAAGTCCGCTTCGATGCCCACAACCGTTTGCTCTATGCGACGGATGCCTCTCTGTATCAAGTTGAACCGCTCGGAGTGGTGATCCCCGCGGACATCGATGACGCTCGCCGGATCGTCGAGCTCTGCGCCAAACATCGTCTTCCTCTGCTTCCTCGCGGCGGCGGCACGAGCCTCGCCGGCCAGTGCACCAGTCGCGCGATCATCATGGATCTGAGCAACAACTGTCGCTCGATCCTCAACCTCGATCAGGAGCATCGTCGCGTCACGGTCGAACCGGGCATCACCGTGGACGATCTCAACGATGCCATCTCATCCACCGGACTGTTTTTCGCCGCGGATCCCGCAACGAGCCGTCACGCCAACATCGGCGGCTGCATCGGCAACAATGCCGCGGGCGCGCGATCGATACGATATGGTAGAACCAGCGAAAGTATCATCGCGCTGACGTGCGCGCTCGCTGACGGTCGCATCGCCAGACTCGCATCAGGCCCGACATCGGCGGGCAGCGTCGAACGCGAACTTCGAAATCGAGTGTGCGAGATCGTCGCGCGCCACGCACAACTCATCCGCGAGCGATTCCCGAAGACCGTTCGCCGAAACGCGGGCTACGGACTCGACATGGTGCTCAAAGCGATGGAACGCGCGGGCTGGAACGGGGAACCGATTCCGACCGATCATGAACCGCGCTGGATCGAAGAGGTCAATCTCGCGCATCTGCTCTGCGGGAGCGAAGGCACCTTGGCGGTCACGCTTGATGCGACACTTGCTTTGCATCCGAGGCCCAAAGCGAAAGGACTCGCGGTTCTTGGCTTCGCTGATCTTGATGAATCCATCGCCGCGGTGATGCCCATCCTCTCAACACATCCGTGTGCGATCGAGCTGCTCGACGACACCGTGGTTGATCTTGCGCGCGCAAACAACGAGTATCGCAACTACGTCGACCTCATGCCACAACCCGCATCCGGCATGCTCAAGGCGGTGTTGTACGTCGAGTATTTCGCGGACTCGGCCTCGGAGATCGAGCGGAACTTCGCGCAACTTGCCGCGCTACTCCCGCAGGTCGCGATGCAGCGGCACACCGACACCAACGCCATGCTCAACGCGTGGAAGCTCCGCAAAGCCGGGGAGCCGCTCCTGCACGGCATCCCCGGCAATCGCAAGCCGATCACCTTCATCGAAGACAACGCCATTCCGGTCGAGAATCTCTCGCGGTTCGTCAAGGATCTTCGCGACATCGTCGCATCGCACGGAACGCGAGCCGCGTACTACGCGCATGCGAGCGTCGGCGTGCTTCATGTTCGACCGCTCGTTGACATTCACAGCGAATCCGATCGCGTGATCATGCGCTCTATCGCCGTCAAGGCCGCGGATTTGGCCAAGTCGCTCGGCGGCGTGATGAGCGGCGAACACGGTGACGGGAAAGTCCGCGGCCCTCTGCTCGAGCGCTTTTACGGCCCTGAACTCATGGCCGCGTTTCGCGAGATCAAGGCCGTGTTCGATCCCGACAATCGGCTCAACCCCGGCAATATCGTCGCCCCCGGTCCGATTGAATCCATCACGGAATCCCTCCGCATCCGACCTCGCGGCAGAGACATCGGCATTCCCGTCGATATCCAGACCCACTTCGATTACTCCGACCAACACGGATTCGATCACGCCGTCGAGCTATGCAACGGCGCGGGCGTGTGCCGCAAGAAGCAAGGCGGCACGATGTGCCCGTCGTATCAGGCGACACTCGATGAGCGTCACTCCACCCGAGGCCGCGGCAATGCGTTGCGACTGGCGATCACGGGCCAGATGGCGGCTGCGACTTCCGGCGGTTCCGATCACTCGCCTTCGTTCAACGATCCCGGCACACTGTCGACGCTTGATCTCTGCCTGTCGTGCAAAGCGTGCAAGACGGAGTGCCCGAGCAACGTTGACGTGTCGAAACTGAAAGCCGAGTACTACGCGCAGCGCAATCGCGTTCAAGGCGGCGCGAGCCTTGCTGATCGATTCATGGGGGCGATTCGAACGCTCAATCGTTTCGGATCACTCATGCCCGGGCTTTCCAACACGCTTTCGAAACTCACTCCCGTTCGCTCGTTGATCAATGCGATTCTAAGAATCCATCCGCGCCGATCCCTTCCGACATTCTCGACACCACTGCCGGCGATGTGGGGCGATGGTTCAACCGCTGATCGCAAGGTCGCTCTTTTCGGCGATTGCTTTTCGATGTACAACGAGAGCGGCATCGGCATGAGCGCAAAGCGTCTTCTCGAAGCGTTCGGGTACGGCGTATCACTCGCGGACGCCGGCTGCTGCGGGCGTGCGAAGATCTCGATGGGAATGCTCCCTGAGGCCATCGATGAAATCGATGCGACGATCGAGCGTCTTCGCCCGCTGATCGAAGACCCCGCGTGCGCGGCGATTCTATTCAGCGAACCCAGCTGCCTTTCCGCAATCAAAGACGACTGGCTGACGCTCAAACTCCGAAGCCCACTGGAACTTCGTCGTCGATTGGCATCCAAGAGCCATTTGACGGAAGACTTCCTGCATCGTCGGTGGGATGAGCATCCTCGCCGTCCGGACTTCGCCGCTCCCGCCGGTCGTGTTCTGCTTCACGCACACTGCCATCAGAAGGCGTTATGGGGAGCCGAGTCGAGCGCCGCGCTGGTTCGACGAGCGGTTGCGGATCGACTGCGGGTTCTCGACACCGGATGCTGCGGTATGGCGGGATCGTTCGGGTATGCGGCGCATCGATTCGATCTGTCCAACTCCATCGGCGAATTGACCTTGTTTCCGGCGGCGCGAGCGATGCAATCCGGGGATGTATTGCTTGCGCCCGGCACCAGCTGTCGACATCAATTGCACGACGGGGTCCAGGTGAATGCGATGCACCCGGTGACGTTCCTTGCGTCACTTCTTCGCTGATTCGCTCTGCTGTTCAGGCTGCTCGGTAAACGAATACCAACCCAACACCGCGATGCCGATGATCAAGAGCAGGTCGGCAACGTTCGAAACATACGGCCAGACCTCTGGTGAACCGTTGGGCCATTTCACGCCCCAAGGCAGAATCCGCCCCGGCAACGGATGGATGAAATCACGCACACATCCAAAGAGCAGTCTGTCGTAGAGATTGCCGAGTCCGCCTGCGAGAACCAAGCCGATCGACAATGGCGCGAACTTCATCTTCGGCGTGGTCCAGCGCTTGAACAGATACAGGCAGAACGCGATCGCGCCGAACGTAAACACGATAAACACCCATCGACGACCGGCGCCGAGTCCGAAGACGGCGCCGGGATTCAACACGAGCGTGAACTGAAGAAAGCCGTCCCACACAGTCACGGGTTGATGCGGGGGAATAAGGGTGTACAGGTGCTCGGGGCCTACGCGCAGAACATCTTCACGCAACACGATGACGGGATCGGGTGCAACGGCGCGAAACGCCCACCACTTTGAAAGCAAATCGGCGACAAGTCCGAATCCCGCTGAGAGCCAAAGCGCACGCTTGGCCCCGACTGTCGGCCAACTCGCGCGCATCGCTCCATTGTCATACTTCGGCGGCTTGTGTTCCGTCGTACTCATGAGCTGCGGAGATTCTGACGCTCAAGCTCGCGCGCGGTTTCGATCGAATAACGCGCCCACGGGAGTTCTTCCAATCGCTCGACACTAATCGGCTTGTGCGAGATCTCGCAGCAGCCGAAGGTACCGGCCTCGATGCGGAGCAACGCATCATCGATTTCTCGAATGAGCTTGCGATCGGCGGCCGCGAGGTCAAGCGACAGCGATTGGTCATACGCCTCGGATCCCTGCTCCGCGAGGTGCTGGGGCATGTTCGAGAGTGAACCGCTCTGCCCGCGCAACGCCTCGTTTTCCATCGTGTTCACGTCACCGACCAACTCGATGCGCTTCTTGAGAAGGATCTGTCGATACTTCTCCAACTCACGCTTGCCGAACGGACTCTTTGCCTTCGGCGGTTCGACCTCAGGCGCCTCCGGAGCATGCGATCCAAGCGGCCGGATGTGCGCGGCCTTCGGACCCGACGGAATCAACGGCTTGCGGAACGGCGTCTTGCCATCAAGCAGTCGACCTGCGCTCGCAGGGATGAAGGATTGTGTCGGAGGCTTCGTCGGAACCGGCTTCTTCACGGGCTTGGGAGTCACAATCGTGATCCCCTTGCGTGCCGTCGTCTTCGGAGCTTCCACGACCGCAGCCTTCACTTCGACCTTCGGCTTCACGGCCTTTGGTGCGGGCTTCGCGGCTTTGGCGACCGGAGCCTTTTTCGGAGCGACCTTGGCAACCTTCGCGGGTTTCGCGACCTTTACAGGCTTGGCGCTTTTCACAGGCTTGGTCTTGGCCTTGGACTTCGGTGCGGGCTTTTTCGCCATCTCAACCCCCGATTTCAACGAAAGGGAATGTTCCGTTTCGTCGGTTTTTCGCGGATTGATTCCGCGCCGACGATCCCTGCAGACCCACGCCGGATCTTCAAGGCCGCGGAAAATATCAGATCATCCGTCGGAAGTCAATTCCCGACGGCGACCACGCGCACGAATACGGGGGAACCGGGTTTACTTTTCGAGGAAACTGCCCATTTTGCGGTATCGCTGATACCGCGACTCGAGCAATTGATCCAGCGGCGTCTTCTTCAATTCCTGCAGGCTGGCGACGATCCAATTCTGCAGGTTCCCCGCTGTCGTCCTTGGATCGCGATGCGCTCCCCCCACCGGTTCGGGGATCATTTCATCCACGATTCCGAGTTCAAGGTTGTCTTTCGCGGTCAGTTTCAGCGACTTGGCAGCCGCCGTGTTGGTCTGCTCGTTGGCTTCTTTCCAGAGAATCGCCGCGCACCCTTCAGGGGAAATCACGCTGTACCACGAGTACTGCAACATTGCGACTCGATCGGCGACCGCGATTCCAAGCGCACCGCCGGAACCACCCTCGCCGATGACGATGGAGACGATCGGCGTACGAAGTCGGCTCATCTCCAGCATGTTCACCGCGATGGCTTCCGCCTGCCCGCGCTGTTCGGCGCCAAGCCCGGGATAAGCGCCCGGGGTATCCACCAGCGTCACGATCGGAAGTCCGTACTTCTCCGCCATCTTCATCTTCAGCAGCGCCTTGCGATATCCCTCGGGGTGCGCGCAACCGAAATGGCAGGCGATCTTCTCGCTCGTCTCCTTACCCTTTTGATGGCCGACGACCATCACCTTCAGGGGCCCGATGCGCGCGAAGCCGGTCACCAACGCCGGGTCATCTCCGAATCGACGATCGCCGTGCAGTTCATCAAAGTCGCGGCAGATCATCGCGATGTAATCACGCGTCTGCGCACGAAGCGGGTGACGCGCGACACGAACGGTTTGCCACGGCGTGAGTTTGGAGTAGACATCGTTCAGCGTCGCCACGCGCTTGTCGCGCAACGCTCGGAGTTCGTCTTGCAGTTTCAACGCCGCGGGATCGCTGACCTCGACAGGCTGTCCCGACGCGGCGCCCGGAACGAGACGCTTGAGTTCCGACTCCGCCGCATCGATGCGTTGCTCGAGCTCGACGATCGGCTTCTCGAAATCCAGCTGGTAATAGGTTGCCATACTCGGATGATGGTAGCGGGCTCAGCGCCGCGCCGAAAGGCGGCTCTTGGCCTGATCCAACACGACCGCGCCGACGATCGACGCACCCATGGCGATCTTGTAGAAGTTCGGATCGATGTTCAAGATCAACAACGCGTTGTGGATGATCTCGACGAGGATCGCGCCAAGCACTGCTCCAAGCGCCGTGCCTCGACCTCCCGAGAGCGCGGCGCCGCCGATCACCGTCGCTGCGATGACTTTCAGCTCATAGCCCTCACCGTCGCCGGGAGAGGCGCTGCCGAAGTAACCGACAGCCATGCACGCCGACAGGCCCGCAAGCAGGCCGCAGATCGTGTGGGTCAGAATCTTGACCCGCCCAACGGGCAATCCGCAGTACTTCGCCGCGGTCTCATTGCCACCGATGGCGTAAATCGAGCGACCGAACACGGTGCGCGCGAGAACAACGGTCGCCACGATGCACACCCCGAGCATCACGAACACGGGGATCGGGCGAGTACCCGCGACCTGCAATTTCATACAACCGTCCGTCAAAGACTCGGGCACACCGCTGATGGTGAGTCCTTTGGTCATCACGAACGAGACTCCGCGAATCGCACCCAAAGTGCCGAGCGTGACGATGAACGGATGCAAACGCAAACCAACCACCAACGCGCCATTCAACGCGCCGCAAGCGGCACCGGTTCCGCAACACACAAGAAGCGCGATCGGAAGTGCAACGGCGAGCGCTGCACCTCCTTCGGCAATCACATTCGCGCCATCGGGTACGCCGAGCGAACCCGCTTGCACGGAACGCAGCACCATTGCACCGATCAGTCCCGCGAATCCGTAAATGGAGCCGACGGACAGATCGATACCTCCGAGCACGATGACGCCGGTCATCCCCACCGCCATGATGGCCACGAAGGAAGCGTCCTTGGCGAGCAGAACCAGGTTTTCGGGATCGAGGAATGCGTTCACCGTTCGCTCACGCCGGATGACCGAGCCGCGGCGTTCCCATCCGTCGGCCTTCGGAAACGATTTTGACTCACCGTTGACGGTGAGCACAAATGAATCGGACGATTCCTGAACTGAAGACTCGACCCCTGCGATCATGTCGGGCTTGACGACTTCGATCTTCGGCTTGGGCTTGCTCGCAAGAGCCAGGAAAGTCGAAAGAACCAAAATGACGACGACGAGTCCTGACTCTTGCGCACGCAGGATTCTCGACCACCATGTTGTTTGGGCTGTAGAGGCGCTCACGATTCGCGGATCTCCGGCATGCAAGTCTTCAAGGGCGTGAGCATATCAGCAGGGGCCCGTCGATTCCAAACAGGAAAGGTCAATCGATGGTTTGAACCATGCGACTGCGGAATCGGTCGACGCAATTGATGCTGTTGGGGAAGCGTGTCGTATCTTGGGAAAAGAAGATGTTCTGAATGCTGGCAGCTTCGTTGATCGGCACACCGCCGATGCTCTTTTGAAACGCCGCGTGTCCGTCGGTATAGACAAATGCGCCGCCGTCTCTGCCGAGATTGTCCGCGGGGGCGTAGCCGCCGGGCTGTGTGCCGGCCTCGTTCGCGTTGTTCTGTCCTGCGCCGCCGCCCCCGTACCACGCATAAGTCGCGATATCCGGTCCGTTGGTTTCGTCACCCCAGAACGGAACCGGAGTCACCAACTTCGCCTCGTCGGTACGGAAGCCTGCGATATAGAGATATGAGATATTGTAAGAAATTACATCAGGCTCGCCGGCGGGCGGTTGAACCTGCTTGGAGCGTGCCGCGTTGTAACTCGGGAGCGTGGACGGGTTGTAGGGGAAGTTGTACCAACGATCCTCTTTGTCGAGCGGATTGACGAGCACGCTCAGACCTTCGAGGTATGCGCGCATCAACGGAGTTCGATTTCCATCGGCGTACGCCGCCGTGTCAGGGTCGCCGGTCAGACCTCGGAATCCCATGTCCGTGCCATCTCCCACTTGGTACAGGCTGAACAATCCCGCGACGCCGCCGTACACATACTGCTGATCGAGGAATCGGTTGTTGGGATTCGGGTTGTAGAACGAGGCGCGGGCGCTCGCCGTGAGCGGGAGAATCGGCATCCACGACTTGAAGTCATTGGCATACAGGGTCATCGCCAGACCCATCGACTTGAGGTTTGCGAGATTCTTGGCTTCACGACCCGTTCGACGCGCCTTTCCAAGAGCGGGCAGGAGCAATCCGATGAGCAACGCGATGATCGCGATGACCACCAGCAACTCGATCAGCGTGAATCCGCGCTTATTACTATTTCTCATATCGTGTTCTCCGGCCGCTCGACAGACCTGTCTTGAAACACTTCGCAGGAGAGCGTTTCAGGACACATCAACAATACGATGAAACGGCACGACGGGGTGTAGGAATTCCGCGGTTCTTCGCGCGCGAACGATGTAAACAGTTACGCACGGGGATGCCACTGTCACAGCGTCGCTGAAATGCGTTACATGGGGATTTCAGGATATTCGGACCCGACAAAACGGGCGTCGGAAGCGAATCCATGCGCGAATCACGCCGAAAACTGTAGCGGTTTCAGCTATGTTCCTTTACACTCTGGCCAAGAGGATCCGGTCGTTCACACGAACGGCCGGTTGAGGTTCAACAGAGGCGGAAGCGTCCGTCTTCAGTCATTCGGAAGAAAGAGGTCAACATGAAGATGCGTAGTGTGTCGGCGGCGTGCGTGCTCGCGGCTTGTGCGGGCTCGGTGTTCGGACAGATCACGGTCGACGGTCAATTGACCGCCGCTGAAGCATCAAGCTACGGCGCACTCAAGTTCGTGCAGACCGTGCCCACGGGCTTCGGCGACAACATCGCAGTGACCGGTTGCGACAACAGCAGCGTCGGCAATCCCGCCGCTGTCACCACAGGCGTCGAAATCAGCATTCCGCTCGCGGACATCGGCAGCCCCACCGGCGCGATCCGCGTGATGGCGTTCATCAACGACGGCGGGCACGGCTTCGTGTCAAACC
>JBKDPX010000158.1:0-6186 GCA_046342165.1 Phycisphaerales bacterium
CGTTCATGGATCGAATGATCGTTCGAGCATCGGCGTGGCGCATGCTGCCGCAGTCGAACATCATGGTTTCGTCCCGGCTGCGAATCACCATACATGTGCCACTGCCGACATCGAGACAATCAATTCTGAGCAACACATCACGAGGTAATGTTGAAGCGTCCGCGCTTCCGAAGACGGCCCAAGCGATCACCACACTCATCGCGGCAAGCGCACGCATCGCTTTCATTCGAACGATGAGTACAACGATCACCGTCGCGGTTGCGACGACCGTCCATGCCAAGTTGAGCGAAGGTGCGGTCATCGTTGCGCCGGGCAGCGAGTCAAAGAGCCGCGTGCAAGCGAGCACCGAATCCGCGATGAATGCGATGGGTCCGGCAAAGATCTGCGCGAGCGCGGGGATGCAAGCGCCGACGATCAGCGCGAGGTAGCCGACGACAAGCAGGATCACGATGAGCGGAGACACGATGATGGAAGCGAGTGCGGCGAACGGCGTGATTCGTCCGGTGTGGTGAAGAATGATGGGCATGGATGCCGCTGCGCAGAGAACGCCCGTTGACAACGAAGCCGTGACTGCATTTGTGATGACGTCGGAGAGGGTGATCGGGCGCGGAAGAAGGCCCTTGAGCGTCGGGGTGAACATGCGCTCCTTCGCGGCTTGAGCGCACCACATGAGAAGCACGGTGAGTCCGACGCTGAGTTGGTATCCGAGATTCCACAGATCCGAAGGTTTGAGGATGAGCAGTCCGAGAGCGATCCAGATGAGGATCGTGACCCTGTCATAGCGACGACCGGACCACTCAACCAGCCCGACGATGACGACCATCGCGACACTGCGATGGACGGGCGCTGAGGGCACGACGACGGCGAGGTACGCCATCAGCAGGATGACGATCACAAGGAACATCGGCATGCCGCGTTCGCCTGCGAACGTGAGCAACACGCCGAGAAGCGCCGTCAGCACGGCGATGTGAAAACCCGAGATGGAGAGTGCGTGCGCCAACCCCGTGTCGAGAAACAGCTGCTGAACTTCCTCGTGTTCGCCGCGGCGTTCGCCGGTGAAGAGTGCGGCGAGCAGCGCGAGGCGCGCGGAATCCTGCGGCGAACCTGATGCGAGTTCGACTGCACGATCGACGCGTGCTTTCATGTCGGCGCGCAATCGAAGCGCGGAGGCGTACAGATCATGAGCGGGTCGGGTTTCGATCGAGGCGGGCGTTCGTAATCGAAGGATTCCCGCGTGGCCGTCTTCCGCAGCGCGATGGCGGCGATCGAACTCTCCGGGATTTCGGGGCGAGTCGACGGCTTCAAAGATCGCGGTGACCTTCGCAAGATCACCGGCTCGAACTTTCGGCGCGGTCGGATTGGAAATACGCACGGAGACGCCGCCTGAAGCATCATGAACGGAGCGATCGTCGTGGAGCGCGACGACTTTCGCTTCAAATGCATGGCCGTTGCGGGTTGCGAATGGATCGGAGAGCACGCGAAGATCGGCGGTGATGATGGAACCGGACTTGACGAGCCCGGAGACGCTGTTTGTCGGGGATTCATGCCATCTCGATACGCCGACACCGAGACCGGATAGCAAAACGGCGAGCACAAGCGCCGATCGCGAGAGTGACGAAGAGGCGAACACCGCGACGAAAGCGCAGATGATCGCAGCGAGAAGCGGAGCGACGGAGGGAAGTTCGCCGGCGTTGCGTGCAATCACGAGTCCGCACGCAAAGGCGGCGAGAGCGATGATCGCGCGTAACCGTGACGCGAGAACGGGATCGTCGGATGTGTACCCCCTGAATGACAACACGCATCGACAGAGTGCCGATGCGTGAGGGATTTGTCAAGTCGACAATGTCAATCACTCGCCGGCGACGATGGCGTCATCGAATGCCGAGGCGATGTCGAGCGTGTTTCCGCCCGTACCGACGCGGCGCTCACCGCGACCGTTTCCGCTCGGGGCGTAGAACGTGAGTCCGTAGGCGATCCACGGGATGCCGTCCGCGGTTTGTTGAATGATGCGCTGTGAGTTGTCGGCGGAACCGAGGTAGGCGCCGTCGCGACCTGCGGACTGGATGACGTACGAGCCGCGGACTTCCGAAGGAAGTACTGACGTGAGTTCCACGCTGGAGGCGCTGATGGTTGCGGGAAGCGGGGAGTTGGGGTTGCCCACGATGGCCATGAGCGAATCCAATCTACGATCACCTTGGCACTCGCCAAGGAGCGAAACGCCCCCTGCCGCGCCTTGATTGACGCCGAGAGCGCCGGTGCGGCCGGAAGCGGCGGACAAGAACGCGCTGTTTTGATTCCAGAGGAATCGAGCGGGCGCGGGGTTCTGGGTGAAACGCAGCGCGACCACATCGGAGCGGCGCGAGATTCCGGGAACGGTGAGATCGTTCCGCTGCCACATGAGAATGGGCTGGCCGTAACGGTCGATGAGCTCGGGGAAGAGGTGGTTCCCGTTGCCGCTGCCGGGGCCGGTCAATCCAAGTCGAGATCCGCCCGTCAAACCGTCCTGCACCTGCAGAAACTTGCCCGGGGGGTTGAGATATCCCTTGCCCGAACCGATGAGGTCGAGATCGACGACATAGTTGCTGGTGTTCTGCTGATAGGGACCGACGATGATTTCACCTTGGTCGGGACGCACGGCGTTTGAACTTTTGTCGACCAAGCAGCCCATGAGTTCGACGAGGACATTCTGCATGCCCGAAAACCCGCGCGTGGCGTTTTCGTCGGACGACATTTCGATGGGGCCGAAGACGCCGGGCGTGCGACGCGTGTCGATCTTGAACGAAGAGCACGCTTGCTGAACCTGCGAAATCAGCGTCTTGTTTTCCGACGCCTTCGCGGCGTCGCGCACACGACCCACTGCGGGGATGACCAGCGCCACGAGGATACCGATGATGACGATCACCACCAGCAATTCGATCAGACTGAACGCACGATTTCGAATCGACATACATCAAACTCCTCAACGCTCCGCGGCATGCGAGCGGGGGATGACGCCGGAAGGGACGAGCTGACAACCATTCGGACCGATCGGCACCTCCAAAGGATACACGCAAGCCCGCACATCCGTTCCAACCTCCTCGCCGATGGCCCTGAAATACCCCTTATCGCCCCCTGAATCCGTGGTTCGCACTCCCTTTTCGCAGGGCGAACATGTGCCGATCGGTGTCGATTCGGCTACCCTACAGCCTTGAGTTCTATGTCCAAATCCCACGCCGGGCCCACCCCGGGACAGATCTCCAAAGCCGCGGCTGAACTGAAGGCCGGTCGGCTGATCATCATGCCGACGGAGACGGTGTACGGACTGGCGGCGATGGCATCGGACGCCACGGCGTTGGCGAGTCTGAAGGCGATGCCACGCCCGCGAGGCATGCCGCGCCCGGCGGATCAGCCGTTCAGTTGGCACGCGCCGGGGCGCGATGTGGTGATTCACGCGTTGGGTATCTCCAAGCCACTGCACCTGCGGATTCTGGAAAGGCTGACACCGGGTCCGGTGCGACTATTGGTTCCGGTCGCGGATGCACAGTCGGCCGCTTCGAAACTCGGGGTCGCTGTCGGCGCGATTGACGCCAACGGAGAGTTCGGCGTGCGAGTGCCTGATTGCCCCGTGGCGCGCGAAGTGTTGGCCGAGAGCGGCGGCACGGTTGTGGCCGAGCGGCTTTCCGCGTTTGGAATCGGGGACGGACGCAGTTTGCCCGACGATGCGGAGGCGAAGGCCGTCGAGTTCGGCATTGCTTCGGTTCTTGATGACGGACCGACGCGATTGGGCCGACCGGCGACGACGATTCGACTCCATCAGGACGGCACGTACGAGGTGGTGACCGAAGACACGCTCGAAGCACGATACATCAAGCGCAAGCTTGAACGACACGTGCTGTTCGTGTGCACGGGCAACACGTGCAGGAGTCCGATGGCTGAGGCGATCGCGCGGCAGATGATCGGAACGACGGGGCCGACGGATGTGCCGACGTTCGTCGCATCGGCGGGTGCGTCTACTCGAGACGGTTTGCCGATTTCCGCGGAGGCGCGCCAAGTGCTTCGCGAGTACGGCATCGAAGCGGGCGCGCATCGCTCGCACGAGTTGACCCCGGAAATGATCGATACCGCGGATGTCATTTACGCGATGACCCGCGAACACGCGGAGATGGTGCTCGAAATGGCCCCGAGCGCCAAATCGAAAGTGAAGACATTGGATTCGACGGGGAAGGACATCCCGGATCCGATCGGAAGGCCCGCGCAGGTCTATCGGGAGACCGCGGCGCGGATCAAGGATTGTGTGGCCAAGAGGTTTGAGGACGCCGGCATCGCCATGAACGCGAAATGACCGGATCAAATCGTCAGGAGTGCATGCATGAAGATCGCATTGAGCGCTGATCACCGTGGAGCGACCTGTATCCGCCAGCTGGCGGACAAACTCAAGCGTGAGGGACACGAGGCGATCGTCGTCGGCGATTGCGCGAGTTCGAGTTGTGATTATCCCGAGCGCGCATACGAAGTCGGCCACATGATCGCTGACAAGCGGGCTGATCTCGGTATTCTCGTCTGCGGTACGGGCATCGGCATGTCGATCGCGGCGAACAAGGTCAAAGGCGTCCGCGCGGCAGTGGTGCACGATGAACTGACGGCGCAACTGTGCCGCAGCCACAACGACGCGAACGTGATCTGCATGTCCGCGGATCTGCTCGGCCAGCGAATCATCGAGAAGATCGTCGATTCATGGCTGGGCGCGAGTTTCGAGGGCGGTCGTCACTCGCGCCGCATTCGGAAGATCGCGGCAATTGAGCAAGGAACCGACCCCGCTACCGTCACCGACTGAATCCTGTTTCAATTGAGTTTCGCATGGCAAGCAAACCTTTCATCGGCATCGATCTCGGTGGCACGAACATGCAAATCGGCGTGGTGTCGCCCGACGGCAAGATGCTCAGTCAGACCAAAAAGAAGACCAAGGCCGAGGAAGGCTACGACGGCGTGCTTGATCGCATCGCGCAAGGCGTCGAAGAAGCCTGCGCCGGCGCGGGCTTGAGCGTCTCGCAAATCGGCGGCATCGGCATCGGCGCACCTGGAGTCGTTGATCCGCACGAGGGCAAGGTGGTCGTCGCCGTGAATCTGCGCTGGACCAACAAGCCGCTTGCCGATGATCTGGGCAAAAAGCTCAAAACCAAGGTGATCGTCGACAACGACGTGAACGTCGCGGTGTATGGCGAGAACATTCTGGGTGCGGGAAAAAACAGCAAGAACATGATGGGCGTGTGGATCGGCACAGGCATCGGCGGCGGTTTGATCCTGAACGGCAAGCTTCACTACGGACACTTCCTCTCGGCCGGCGAGATCGGTCACACGATCCTCTTTCCGTTTCATCCGTTGGGATCGCGCACGCTTGAGAACAATGCGAGCCGCACGAATGTCTCGAATCGCATCATCAAGCTGATCAACGCCAATCACAAAAGCAAGCTCACTTCAGAACTCGGCGATGATCCGGAAAAGTGGAGCCGCGAGGTGAAGAGCAAACTGATCGCTCAGCACTATCGCGGCGGCGAACGCGAAGACGAACTGGTGATTCGCGTGGTGGATGACGCCGCGGCGATGGTCGCGGTGGCTTGCGCGAACGCGATCACATTGTTGAGCCTCGAGCGCATCGTGCTGGGCGGCGGACTGACGGAGGCGTGCGGCAAACCGTTCGTGGAGCGCGTCGCGGAACTGACGCGCGAAATGGCGTTCCCGAAGATCTGCCAGAACGCGGACATCGTGGCCAGCAAACTCGAAGACGCCGCCGGAATCTACGGCGCGGCGATGTTGGGGATGGGGTGAGGAAGAGGGGAATGGGCAATAGGGATTGGGCAATGGGGGGAAGGCTCTTGCCTCTTGCCTGCTGCCTATTCCCTATTCCCTATTCCCCATCGCCTTCTTCATCTCCCCCACCGCTTCGCGTAGGCCGGTGAAGATGGCGCGGCTGATGATCGCGTGGCCGATGTGGAGTTCGCTGATGCCTTCGAGCGCGGCGATCGCGCCCACATTGGCGTAGTTCAACGCGTGGCCGGCGTTGAAACGCATGCCGGCTTGACGGATCAATCGCCCGGCTTCGGTCACTTTGCGAAGTTCGTTCACGAAGCTCGCGTGGCGGTCGTCGCCGCCGGATTCGAGGTACGCCTCGGCGTAAGGACCCGTGTGCACTTCGCACACATCAAAGCC
>JBKDPX010000159.1:0-2372 GCA_046342165.1 Phycisphaerales bacterium
CATGGCAATCGACCCGAGACGAATCGAGGCGATCGACGACCGCACCGCCGAGATCTACAGGCATATGACGCCTGCTCAGCGCGTTGAGGCGGCGAATGTCATGTTCGCACCATGCGTCCGAATGGTCGAGTGCGGGCTTCGATCGCTGTACTGTGATCGCAGTGAAGCTTGGCTCCGCGTTGAAGTGATCAGGAGGGTTCATCATGGGACCATGTGATCTCGCGCAAATCGCTGCGAGGGTTTTGGAGCAGATCGGTGCGCGCTACATCAGTTCAGTTCCGACGAGTGTTTCGTCAGTGCGGAAGCCACAATGCTTGCAATGCGGTTTGGCGGAATGTTCATTGTGATTCACAGTTCATCGGGTCTCAAGATCGATTTCGTAATCACTGATGGCACCGGATATGACGACACCCGGCTTCGTCGTTGCCGGGTCGTGAGTACCGAAGGCGGACGCGAGATGAAAATCTCCACCCCCGAGGACGCGATTCTCAAAAAGCTCGAGTTCTACAAGGAAGGCGCCTCCGACAAGCATCTCCGTGACATCACCTCGATGCTCAAGATCAGCGGAGATCTCATCGACAGTGACTACCTCGAAAAATGGGCGATCCACCTGAATGTCACCGAGGAGTTGAACGCGGTGAAATCCCGCGTCGGATGGTGATTCGGCCTCGATTCCGAGCCGTAAATCGCCCGTGAAATCCACCCCCTCCCTGCGTAACCTTGCCGTACAGACGCAAGTTCACCCTCGGAGCAACCATGTCCACTGATCCGTTTGGCGCAAAGAAGTCCCTCACCACCAAGTTCGGCACCTATTCCTACTTTGACCTCAACGCCCTCAAAGCCAAGGGCATCGGTCATGTCGACAAGTTGCCCTACTCGATCAAGGTTCTCCTGGAGAGCATGCTCCGCAACCTCGACGGCTTCATCGTCACCGCTGATGATGTCACCGGTCTCGCCAATTGGAACGCGAAGGCGCCCGCGAAGGAGGAAATCCCCTTCATGCCCGGTCGCGTCGTTCTGCAGGACTTCACCGGCGTGCCCTGCGTCGTCGACCTCGCCGCGATGCGCGATGCGATGAAGAAACTCGGCGGTGATCCCAATCTGATCAACCCGCTCGTCAAGTGCGACCTCGTGATCGACCACTCCGTACAGGTCGACGCCTTCGGGAGCACCACGGCGCTCACGATCAACGCAAACAAGGAGTTCGAGCGCAACAACGAACGCTACGAGTTCCTCAAGTGGGGCCAGCAGTCCCTCAACAACTTCTCATGCGTGCCGCCCGCCACGGGCATCGTGCACCAGGTCAATCTTGAGTACCTCGCCACCGCCGCGCTGACCCGCAAGAACGAGAAGACCGGCGAAACGGTCGTCTATCCCGACTCATGCGTCGGCACCGACTCGCACACCACGATGATCAACGGACTAGGCGTCGTCGGTTGGGGCGTCGGCGGAATCGAAGCCGAAGCCGTCATGCTCGGCCAGCCCATTTACATGCTCACGCCGGATGTGATCGGTTTCCGCCTCAAGGGCAAGCTTCCCGAGGGCACGACCGCGACCGATCTCGTGCTCACCGTCACCCAAATCCTTCGCAAGAAGGGCGTCGTCGATAAGTTCGTCGAGTTCTTCGGTGAAGGTCTTGCGGCGATGTCCGTCCCTGATCGCGCCACCATCGCGAACATGGCGCCTGAATACGGCGCGACCATGGGCTTCTTCCCCATCGATCAAGTCACGCTCGAATACATGCGCTTCACGGGCCGCGATGAGGCCACCGTCGCACTCGTCGAGGCGTACGCGAAGGCCACCGGTCTCTTCTGGACGCCCGGCAGCGCCGAGCCTGAGTTCACCGATGTCCTCGAACTCGATCTCTCGACCGTGCAACCCTCGCTCGCAGGCCCCAAGCGCCCGCAGGATCGCGTCGAACTCAAGAACACCAAGGCCGAGTTCTTCAAAGCGCTCGCGGCGCCCGTCGGCAACACATCCTTCGGTATGACCGCCGACAAGATCTTCGGCTCGACGGGAACCGTGAAGCACACCGACGGTTCCTCGAGCAAGATCACTCACGGCGCGGTCGTCATCGCGGCGATCACGAGCTGTACGAACACCAGCAACCCCGATGTGCTCATCGCCGCGGGATTGGTCGCTCGCAAGGCGCGCGCGCTCGGTCTCACCCGCAAGCCTTGGGTGAAGACGAGCCTCGCGCCCGGTTCGAAGGTCGTGACCGCGTATCTCGACAAGGCGGGGCTTTCCGCCGATCTGGATTCCGTCGGCTTCAACACCGTCGGATACGGATGTACGACGTGCATCGGCAACTCCGGCCCGCTGCCTGAGGAAGTCGAAGCGGCGATCAAGGAGGGCGATCTCTGCGTCGCCAG
>JBKDPX010000160.1:0-2563 GCA_046342165.1 Phycisphaerales bacterium
AAGATTACGCCGGTGATGGTCGATTTCGATGTTGAACGAATGGAGTTCAACAATCGCGATATCAGTTCGCTTCGTGACGAAGCATGTCCGTGTTGCGTTGCGAAGAACTATGAGTTCCTGAATCGAACATCCGCCGATGAATCCGCGGCGATGTGCGGCCGCGACACGGTGCAAATCCCCGCCGGTGATTCTCGTCCTGTCGATCTGCACACGCTTGCGAACAGACTGCGCGCGTCAGGCGAAGTGACGCAGACGGCGTTCATGGTGCGATTTACGCCCCGTGATCATGAAGGACGACATGTCATCACAGTCTTCCCGAACGGAAGAATGCTGATTCGCGGAACCGACCGCATTGATGCGGCCCGGTCGCTTGTGTCCAAGTACATTGGTGATTGACTCATGTCTTCAGCGAGTCGAGCCGGGCTTCCACAGCACATCCGACTTGCCGAAATCATTCGCGACGCGGCATAGCACGAACAGCAAATCACTCAGCCGATTCGCATATCGCACCGCTTCCTCATTCACGCCGCCGGGCTCGCACTTGTGGAGCGTCACGATGTGTCGTTCCGCGCGGCGCACGATCGTGCGCGCCCAATGCATCGCCGCGGCGAGCGGACTGCCGCCGGGAAGCACGAAGCTGTTGAGCGGAGCCAGATTTTCGTTGAACCCGTCAATCACGCGTTCAAGTCGAGCGGTTTGTGAGGCGACAACCCGAAGCTTCGAGTTCGGTTGTTCATCGTTCGTAAGGGGTGTGGCGAGGTCCGCGCCGAGATCAAACAGATCGTGCTGAATCTTCCCCAGTTCATCCGAGAGGATTTCTGCGACTTTCCGGTCCGAGTGCTGACACAAGTGTGTCAGCGCGATCCCGATCGCGGCGTTGGCCTCGTCGACGGCCCCATAGGCTTCCACGCGTGGGTCGTCCTTGCGCACCCTCGCGCCTCCCACGAGGCCTGTGGTTCCATCGTCGCCGGTTCGGGTATAAATTCGGTTCAGTTTGACCATCGCACGATACCTTTCGCACTCCGATGACTTTCGGATGTCCTTCGAATGACCAACAAGATTTCAAACCAGCAATCGGCACCGGAAACTCGCGGGATCCGCGGTATCTGGAAGCGTAGAACACAAGGTGTCGCGCCAGAAGCCCGAAACCTCACCGATCGGGTGCTCGCCGCGCGTGGTTTTTCTGACGCGACGGCTGCGTCCCGTTTCCTTGATCCGCAACTGAATCATCTTCATGATCCGTCGTCAATGCCCGGCCTGGATGTCGCCGCCGTACGGATTCTTGATGCGGTGCACAATCGAGAGAGAATCGCCATCTACGGGGATTACGATGTCGATGGCATCAGCGCCACGGCGATTCTGTATCACATGCTCCACGCCGTCGGTGCACACGTTGGCAAGGATGTCGAGATCGAGTGCTATGTCCCTCATCGACTTGAGGAGGGATACGGACTGAACTTCGAAGCGATGGATGAACTCGCATCGCGACACACGAAACTCGTTGTGTCGGTGGACTGTGGAGTGACGGCGTTTGAGCCTGCGCTTCGCGCACGACAACTCGGCATGGATTTGGTGATTACTGATCATCACAACCTGCCCGAAGCATCTCTGGGACTTCCGCATGCGGTCGCCGTGGTTCATCCGCGACTGCCCGGATCAACATATCCGTTCGGCGAACTGTGCGGCGCAGGCGTCGCATACAAGTTGGCGTGGAGAATCGCGACGCTCGCGTGCGGCGGGCCGAAAGTCGCACCCGCGATCAGAAGCGTGTTGCTCGATGTGCTGTCATTTGCTGCATTGGGGGCGGTTGCGGACGTTGTGCCGCTCATGGACGAGAATCGCGTCATCGTTCGGCACGGGCTGACGAAGCTCCGCCACAGTGCGAACGAAGGCGTTCAGGCGCTGATCGAAGCGTCAGGTCTAGCCGGTGAGAAGGTGGAGGAGTTCGACATCGGATTCAAACTCGGTCCGAGATTGAACGCTTGTGGCAGACTCGGACATGCACGCGAGGCTGTCGAATTGTTCACCACCGCAAGAGGAGAACGCGCGAACTCGATCGCGCGCGAATTGACGGCGCTGAATGAAAAGCGACGCGCAGTTCAAGACCGAATCCATCACGAAGCGCTCGAACTTGCTGAATCAAAGGGCATGACAGGTCCGGATGTTCGGGCGATCGTACTGGCGCATGACGATTGGCATCCCGGCGTTGTCGGAATCGCATGCTCGAAACTCGTCGAAAAGTTCCATCGTCCGGTCATCTTGATGGGACGATCAGACGGAATGTGTCACGGTTCGGGTCGATCCGTGGATGGATTTGATCTGCACGAGGCGATCGCCTCATGCTCTTCACTTTTGGACCATTTCGGCGGACATGCGATGGCCGCGGGATTGCATGTCAGCGATCAGAAACTTGGAGCATTCACTGAGCGTTTCTGCGAGTTTGCGAACGAACGGATCGCCGCGGCGGATTTGTGCGCCAAAATTCGATACGACTGTGAGGCCGACATCACGGAAATCAATCGCGGCTCGATCGAGGAGTTGGAACGACTCGCACCGTTCGGGC
>JBKDPX010000161.1:0-18919 GCA_046342165.1 Phycisphaerales bacterium
CTTCTATCTCGTTCTGAGCGACGAAGTCGTTTCGCGTGGTGACACCCTCCAGTGCATTGCGGCGGTCGCACCCGATACATTCGATTCAATGGAGTTTTGGCTCGATTCGAACAACAGCGGTTCATGGGAGGCGCTGGCCGATACGCGATTGGGAGTCGGAGTTCAAACACTCCGAGGCGCCTTATGGTCGTTGAATGTGCCGATCGGATCCAATTGGCCGGTCGCTGCTACCGCTCGAGTATTTGCCGTCGGTTCCGTGAATGAAATCGCGATCAGTTCCGTCCAGTCGGCGACGGTGAGTGTTGTGAACGCCGCGCCAGTCGTTGGCGGCCTTGTGGTTCGACCTACGCGGATTGCGTCCATCTCCACCGCATTCCAATTGCAGGCGACCGGGGTTTCCGATCCGGACGGTACCGTGAACAGAATTGACTTCTACTACGACTCGGACGGATCCCAAACGCTTTCTGAGAATGATGTCCCACTCGGATTCGTGAGTAGCGCCAGCCAAGTGCTCACGGTACCGGGCGGATTGGTATCGCGGATCGGGTCATCTTCGATCTTTGTGGTTGCGACGGATGCACTGGGTTTTTCGTCCGCACCGTTCATCGGCACGATCACCGTCAATCGACCGCCGGATGCATTTGCGCCTACGAGTACCATCTCGTCCGTCCCACCTGTCGCGAGTTTCACGCTTTCTTCGACGTGTACAGACATCGATGGACGAATTCAGACGGTCGAATTCTGGATTGATACGGTGGCGCCGTTCGGCGTAATAACCGCCGCGGATAAGAAACTCGGCAACGGCACAAAGGTCGGTGCTACAAGTGTGTATACACTGAACTTCCGACGAACAGCCACTTCGGGCATTGCTGCTGGTGAGCGTTCGATCTACGCCGTCGCCACTGACAACGAACGCGCACGCACCGTCTCCGCACCCCTTCTGGTGAACTTCCAGTAACGACTTGTATTTTCATCACTTCACCGCATCCGGCACTTTGCCGGATGCGGCTTTGTTTTCCGACATCACAGGCCGCGCTTTCGCACCCTGCGGCGGACCCTTTGGCGCCTCGCCCACGATCAATTTGCCGTCTTCACCCACCGGATAGCCCGCGTCCGTCAACTGCTTGACGTCCCACGCTTCGCTGATCACTTCGCCCGGCGTCGGCTCTCTCAACAGCACGATCGATCCATCGTCGATGCCGCCAAGCACCTCCGCCGTCACGTCCGATCGACGCCCGAGTTTGATCGGCCGACGCCCGAACTTCGTGCCGCGCTCCTCATACACGAAACGCACCGGACCGTCGCTGAACACCGCTTGCACCGGCACGGTCAGCGTCTGTGCGACCGACTCGATAATCACGCGCGCTTCGCACCGCATCGACGGCTTCAACTGCGCTTCACCGATTTCCATCGCAATGCGCACCGTGTACTCGCGCAAGTTCGGATCACGCCATCCGCCGGTCTCCGCCATCACGCCGATCGACTCCACCTTGCCCGTGAACATCGCGCCGCCCGCCGCATCAACTTTGATGTTCGCCGTCATTCCCGCCTTGATCTTGCCCGCGAGACTCTCGTGCACGCGAATCGCGGCGACCATCTCGCTCGTATCCGGCAAGATAAACAACAACTGATTCGGATTCACGCGCTGACCGATCTGCAGAGGACCCTCACTGCCGCCCCAACGGTCGCGCTCGACACTCGTTCCGTACACCACCAGCCCGTCCTGAGGCGCGCGAATCGTCGCCGAGTCGTACTGCTCCTGCAGTCGCTCAAGTCTTCGCTCCGCGGCACGGAACTGATCGATCTTGATGTCGCGCTTGCTTCCCTTGTCCTGCAGTTCGATCTGATTGTTCAATCGCACGCGTTCAAGTTCGGACTCCGCCTTTTCGACTTCGGAAATCTTCGTCTTTTCTTCCTTCGGCGATCCGTAGTTCAAATACGTCTCGCGATCAAGCAACGCGGTCTCGTACTCCGAAATCGCCTTGATGTACGACACCTCATCGCGATCGCGTTCATCCCGGCTCAGGAACTCCTGATCGCACAGCTCCTGACTCTTGCGATAACGATCCGCCATTCGCTCAAGTTCGACCGTCGCGCGCTGAACTTCAAGATCAAGTTCCTGACGCTTGCTGCGATCGTCGCCCTCGCGCCACTGATTCAGCGCAAGCGTCGCAACCTCCAGATCGAGCCCGGCCTGCCGCAACTTGCTGTTGTTTTCGTTGACCTGAATCTCGTACGCGCTTTCCGCCGACACCTTCTCGGCAAGAGCCGACTTCACCTTCGCCTGCTCGTCTTCGATCTTGGTCAACAGATCCTCCGCGTTGATGCGGATCAACATGTCGCCCTTCTTGACGCGCACGCCCTCGGGGATGATTTCCAGAATCGTCGACTCGCGCTCCATCGGATTGCGGATCTCGATCTTGTTTCGCGCCTCGAGTTCGCCGTTGGCGGTCGTGCTGATGTCAAAGGCCTTGCGCTGCGCACCCACGCGGTCCGCGGTCATCAAACCGCCGCCGTCATCTCCCGATCCGCCCCGCATCGCCAACATCAACAACACCAATCCGCCCACGCACGAAAGCGCGACGTAGACCGGCCGACGGTTGCGAATCTTCGAAATCACATCATTGACCATAACATTCTCCGAACAAATCAACCGTCTCCGACCTGTCTTGCACGGTTCATCCTATGACGCGCGAGGACCTCGATTCCGACAGGCACTCCCTATCGTCCTGCGATGTCCTTGCGCACCCGCTTTCTCTCCGGCCCGCGCCGCTGCCTCTTCGCCTTGGCGGCGCCCAAGGAAGCGCGCGCCGTCACGCAAGCCTTCGAACTCCCCGATGCACCGGAGTTCCGCCTCACACCGATCAGCGATGCGTTCGACATCGTGTTGACCGGCGTCGGCAAAGCCTCCGCCGCCGCGACCGTGGCTCGCGTCCTCGATCCCGAGCGTCACGCCTGCGTCATCAGTCTTGGCATCGCCGGAGCTCTGCCGGAATCGAAACTCCCGCTGCTATCTCGGATCACCTCGCGAACCTCCGTCTTCGCGGACGAAGGGGCGCAAACACCCGAAGGATTTCGCAGCATCGGGGCCATGGGATTTCCCGCATTTCCGAATGGTGATCTGGCGCATGCGGATCCGCGATTGCTGGAATGCCTCGATACACCGATCGTTTCCGCGATCGCGACGGTTTCCACCTGCTCAGGAACGGACGCATCAGCCACGGAGATCGCGCATCGAACCGGTGCGGCCGCCGAGGCGATGGAAGGAGCCGCGGTCGGCTTAGTCGCATTCCGTCACAATGTCGCCTTCGCTGAAGTACGCGTGATCAGCAACACGACGGGCGATCGATCGCGGCAGGTCTGGGCCCTCGAAGAATCACTCGCGGAACTCGGCAAGTTCGTCCGCGAACACCACGATCGGGCGACCTAGTTATCGGCGTGTTCGGCGCCGTTTCGGTCGCCAGTCGTCACAGTCGGAACATCCCACACATTCATTGCGACGGACACGCGGAGCGGGTTGAAACAGCCCCTCTCGGAATCCGATCTTACTTGCGGAACGCGTCGCTTTGTAGACGCGCCCTCCGGAGTTGTGCATATGACCGCCTCGTTGATCACGCGACTCAAACCGCTCGCCGACTGGCGCGCGCGATTGTCCTCGTCGGGCGCAAAGCAGCCCGCGAAACACTCCGCGCTTGCGGTGGATTTCGGTGACGATGCCTTGCGGGTGTTGCAACTCACCGCTTCCGGCGCGCTTCATGGCGCCACATGCGTCGAGACTCCCGCGCTTGAACCCTTGGCGAAACTCGAATGGCAACTCGCCAATCTCGCAGCGCTGATCCGCTCCGGCGGTTTCAAAGGGAAGCGAGCCGTCTGCTCCGTTCCCTCATGGATGACCACCGTGCAGCGATTACAGGTCGCCAAGTCCGAAGGCGTTGACGCGCAACAGGCCATCGATGGCGCGATCATCGCGCAAACCGGATTCGAACCCGGCGAACTCGTCTACAAGATCTTCGACGCTTCGCGCACTGACAACGCCGAGGTGCTCATGCTCGCCGCGGAGCGCCGCTTCGTCGATCGATTGCTCAAAGGTCTCTGCGATGCGAAGCTCGAACCCGTCGGCATGCAGAGCGAATTCACCGCACTCGTCCACGGGTTCGAACCCGTCTTCGCCGACGAAGCGCAAGCCGCGCGCACATCCATGTGCATCGACATCGACGCCAACGACACCAAACTCGTCATCATGCGCGGCGCGGAATTGCTCTTCGCCCGTTCAATCGAAATCGGCGCCAACAAATTGACTCCCGGTTCGTCGGATCAACAACCTTCGCACGATTCCGCCCCGCTCAGCGACAACCTGCTCCACATGACCGGCGAACTCAATCCCGCCGCGCCTTGGAACACCGAATCAGTCGAGATCCTCACCGATGAAATCCTGATGAGCATGCGTTACCACGCCGGCTCAGGACAGGGTCGTCGCATCGATCGCGTTCTGTTCACCGGCCGCGGCGCGTGCGCCCGCGAAATGTGCATCGCGATCACGCGCCGTCTTCGACTTCCCGCGTTCATCGCCGATCCGTTCGCCGCCGCGAGCCGCAAAGGCTGCGAAGTAGCGCTCGGAATCGATCCGTCGATCGCACATCCGGACTGGGCCGTGGCGTTCGGTCTTGCAGTCAGCCCCACCGATTTGTGATGCGTTTGGAAGGACACACCTCACCCATGAACAGCATCTTCAGCAAACCCACCACCGCAGCCGACAGCTTTTTGCCGGCCGATTATGTGCGTCGCAAGACCGAGACGCGCGCGAATCTGTTCACGCTGACGCTCTTCGCGTTCGTGATGGCCGCCACGGTCGGCACATTCCTGGTCACCGTTCGTCACCGCGCCGCCATCAAGGAGCGGGCGTCCGCGATGGATGAGTTGTACAAGGAGGAAGCGGCGAAGATCGAGGAATTGCGCAAGCTTGAATCCCAACGCGCCCAGATGATGGAAAAGGCCGAGATCACCGCCGCGCTGATCGAACAGGTGCCGCGCTGGGCGTTGATGGCGGAAGTCACGATGCGCATGCCGAGCAACATGCGACTCGACGGTTTCGGACTCAAGAGCAAGCGGCTGGAACCCGAGGCCGCGAAGCCCGACGCGAAGAACGATCCGAAAGCCAAAGTCAAATCACTCGCGGACAAGTCCGGCGGCAAGCCGACGGATCAGCCCAAGATCCGTGCGCCCCGCTTCGAATACTCGCTCACACTCAGCGGTACGGCGCACAACAACAACGAAATCGCCGACTATCTCGCGCAACTGAAGGAAGTTCCGATGCTCGAGAAGGTCGAACTGCAGTACATCCGCGAATCGAAGGACCTCGCGAAAAAGCCGACGAGCGGCGAGGCTCTGCGGCGCTTCGAAATCGTTGCCAATGTCCGCACCGTCGCCGATAGCACCACCCTCGCCAACTCGCTTCGCGCCGTCGTCGCCAGACGCGCCGCGGAGTTCGAAGGTTCTTCCGTCACCGCTGATGCCGCGGGAAAGGAGAAGGAGTGATGAATCCCCGCCTGCGCGCGTTGCTGATCGCCGTGATTCTCGCGACTCCCGTCGCGGCGTGGTGGTTCGCGTTCGTTCCCGAGAATCGATACATCCGCCTCATGCAGGAGGATCTGCGAGGCAAGGAAACGATGCTCGACAAACTCCGCGAGGAGACGTCGCGCAATCGCGATCTCCGAGCGGCGAACGAGGAGTTGAAACTCTCTGTACAACTCATCGAGGAGCGACTGCCCGATACGAAAGAGATCGATGCGATCGTCCGCCAGGTGACGGATCTTGCGCTGATCTCCGGCCTCGAAGCGCCCGCGATCAAAAGCGCGAAACCGGTCGCCTCCGCACTGTACATGGAGCAACCCTTGGAGATGGAAGTGAAGGGAAACTTCCCCGGCTTCTTCCGATTCATTTCGGAGGTCGAAAAACTGCCTCGAATCACGCGCATTCACGACATGACTGTGACTTCGCGAAACGAAGGCGACGTGGAACTCAACGCGAAGTTCACGCTCAGCATCTACTTCCAAGATGAACGCGCGCTCGCGGGTGCGGAGAATCCTCGATGAACGCCATACAGCCGGACAACGCAATCCCCGCAAGCGAGTCGCCACGAAAGGTCATCGCTCCCGAGTTGCCGAAAGCCACGGGACCCAAAGGCGCATCTGGCCAGATGGTGGTCTTCATCGTGGTGCTGTGCGTCAGCGCCGCGACGATCCTGACGATGCGTCGCTACGGCATGCGTGCCGGAGTCGCTTCGGCCCAAGAAGCGCCGCTGGAAGTCCCGAAGATCGACACGGACAAAGCTCGCTCATACGAGCGGATCATGAATGATCTCAAGCGCGCCGCCATGCCGCTTGATGTGGCGCTTGAACACCTTCGCGAGAGTCCGTTCCTGCCGCGCGAAACTCGCAGCGCGGTTGTTGTTCCGCAAGCCCTCGAAGGATCGCCTTCGAATCCGGCCGTCAACGAGGCGCGCCGACAGCAGTTGCAGCAAGCGCTCGATGCGCTTCACATCCACATGCTGATGCGTGACATCGCACGCATCAACGGCGAGTATTACAGAGTCGGTGATTCCGTCGGCGGCTACTTCTCGGTTCGCGCCATCCATGGGCGATCCGTGATTCTCGGCGCTGATGACATGGAGTTCGAATTGTCGATGGATGAACACAACAAGACCGCCGGAGGCGGTTCCGGATTCTTCAAGACCGGCGGCAAGTAAACACAAGGCGACTCAATACAAGGTAACCCAGGTGTCTGAACACGCGCAGGACAATCCGGAAGTGCTTCACGCCGACACGCTCGGTTTCGAAGGTGAATTCGAAGCGCTCGCTCGAGAGAGCGATGTCCTTTCCGGCGATAAGCTGCAAACCGCGTTGCAACTCGCGAAGCAGACACCCAATCGGCGACTCGCCGATGTGCTGATCGAACAAGGCGCTTCCGAAGTCAAAGTGCAGGAACTGGTCGCCAAGGCTGCCAATGTCCCATTCGAACGAATCAAACTGGAACTCGGCCTCGACGGCGGATTCGATGGCACTCTGCTCCAGCGGCTGACGACGGATTTCTGCGCGCGCAATCTCGTGATCCCTCTGCGCACGGAAGGCACGCGCATCGTGATCGCTTCAACACAGGCCGACAACGTCTTCCTGTTCCAAGAGATCTCCAAACGCCTCGGTGCGCCCGTCAAGGTCGTGCTGACCCCGGCTTTTGATGTCCGAGGCGCGCTCGAAATCGTCGGCGTCGACGGTGCGCGTAAATCGGATGATGTGGATCTCTCCAAGATTCTCGAAGGCGTCGACGAAGCTGATGTCACCGTCGAGAAAAAGGCCGGCCCCGAAGTCGATCTCGAGAAGGAAGCGGGCGAAAGTCCCGTCATTCGTTACGTCAACTACATCATCCAAAGCGCCGTGAATGAAGGTGCGAGCGATATTCACATCGAGCCCGCGGAGAAGAAGCTCAAGGTCCGCTACCGCATCGACGGTGAACTCTTCGAGATGCTGACGCCGCCGGTCTCCCTGGGCCCTGCGATCACCAGCCGCCTCAAGATCATGGCGAATCTCGACATCTCCGAACGTCGCATCCCACAGGACGGTCGCATTCGCTGCACCGTCGCCGGACGCAAGCTCGATCTGCGCATGTCGACACTTCCCAACGGTTACGGTGAGAAGACCGTTCTGCGAATTCTCGACACCAAATCAATCAACGTCGAACTCGAAAACCTCGGCATGCACGAGGACACGTTCACGATCTGGAAGAGCTTGATCGACGCCCCTCACGGCGTCACGCTCGTCACGGGTCCGACAGGTTCGGGTAAAACCACGACGCTCTACGCTTCATTGCGACAACTCGACAAGAGCAGCATGAACATCTGCACCGTCGAGGACCCCGTCGAGTATCACCTGGATGGCATCACGCAAACGCAGATGCACGACAAGATCGGCATGACCTTCGCCGTCGCGCTGCGCGCGCTCCTGCGCCAGGATCCCGATGTCATCATGCTCGGCGAAATCCGCGACCTCGAAACCGCGGCGATCGCGGTTCAGGCCGCGCTCACAGGCCACTTGGTGCTCTCGACTCTGCACACCAATGACGCGCCCAGCTCCATCACGCGACTGGTAAACATCGGACTGGAACCCTTTCTCGTCGGCGCCGCCGTCAACGGCGTTCTCGCCCAGCGACTGATTCGAAAACTCTGTCAACACTGCAAGGCTCAGGAGGCGCCCGGCGCCGAAGTCGCCGAGTTCTTCACGCTGCAAGGTGTCGCATCGGATCAGATCTGGGTTCCCAAAGGCTGCGATCGCTGCCGCAAGACAGGCTACTCAGGACGCGTGGGCATTTACGAACTACTGGCCGTGGATGACTCGCTGCGCGACATCATCGCTCGCAACCCCAATGTTTCGGAGTTCCGTCGATTGTGCATGGAACGCGGAATGGTCACCTTGCGACAAGACGGCATGAGGAAGGTCACGCAGGGCATCACCACCGCATCAGAAGTACTCCGAGTCACCGAAGCCGTGCGCTGAGTATTCGCGTCAATCGATCTGAATCAATTCATCAGGCAACACACGGGGCTTGCCGTCCCTTCCGACGCAACCCAGCGTCGTCGACGCGACCGCCGCGACTTCCTCGCACGAAACTCCCGCTCGCTCCACCACCGCGATCTCGTATTCGTGCTCGATCTTCACTCGTCCGCCGCCGGTGCGACGCGTGCGAATCTCCAACACATCGTCGTACTTCACAGGCCGCCGGTATCTCACTTCCATCTTCACGATGACAAGTAAGATGTCCTGTTCTTCCATGGAGGCATACGTCCGGCCGGTCGCGCGCAACATTTCCGTCCTTCCGATCTCCATCCACGGCACGTATGACGCATGATGCGCGACACCCATCGGATCGCATTCGCAATACCGCACACGCATTCGAACCGGAAACCACTCAACGGACATGTTCGCCTCCGGCATGATCGTCGTCACGCCGATCGCCCTCGCGCACGATCTCGATCTCTCCGAAATCAGTGACCTTGATCACGCCCAATTCTCGCAACGCGGCCAAAGCCGCGTCCTGCTCCGCACGCTTCTTGGAGTTGCCCCAACACGCGGGAAATCTCCGACCGGAAATCTCGACACACACCTGAAAGACTTTCGCGTGATCGGGGCCTTGCTCCGCGAGAATCCGGTACATCGGCGTCTGTTCCAACTCGTGCTGCACATGCTGCTGCAGCACGCTCTTGAAGTTCTGCTGATGTCCGGAGCTCGCCGCGCGATCGATCACATCTCGAAACAACGGACGAATGAACTTCGACGCCGCGTCATATCCGCCGTCCAGGTACAACGCCCCGATCACCGACTCCAGCGCCGCGGCGGATAACGAGGCGGGTAACGCGGCCCCCGTTTGCATGCCCTTCCCCAGAATCAGCAATCGCTCCAATCCCAAATCGTTCGCGATCGCGGCGCAGGTCTGGCGCGACACCGCCATCGATTTGATCTTCGTCATCTCACCTTCCAATAAGTTCGGGAACTTACGAAAGATCATGTCACAGACGATCAGACCGAGCACCGCGTCACCCAGAAACTCGAGCCGCTCGTTGGATTCAAGTCGCGTCGCGGTCGTCGAGGCGTGCGTGATCGCGCGCTCCAACAACTGCGGGTTCTCGAACCGATGCCCGAGCACCTGCTCACACTTCTTCAATTGGTTCTCATCCATCGCGCACAACCGGTCTTCGAGCGCAACTGAACGACCACGACGATCGAACGCTCGAGTACGAATCCGATTTTCTCCGACAGACACCCGCCGGAGCGCACGCCTGCCGGCCCTCGCGTGGGCGCTCCGTCGCCGTCACAGGACGACGCAGGAGCGGCTACGCACGGAAAACAAGCGCGCCTTTCACCTCGATCATCGGCCTTTTTAGGGCCGAAAACCGCTGAATCCGGAGGATTCAGCGCTCAAGAGTAGGCTCCGACACCCCTGCCACTCGACCGGAGGGATTTGCCTGCCTAGACTCTCAACCCGCTCCGCTCCGAGACGTTCGGGTTTCGGTCGGTCGGACAGGTTTCTTCCGCGAGGTTCGTATGCACTATCCACACCGCATCAGCCGTCTCAAGCGCAAGCGCGCCATCGGTTTCCGGGCTCGTATGAAGACCACCAACGGTCGCAAGCTCATCAACCGCAAGCGCCGCGCAGGTCGCAGTCTCAACGTCGCTGATAAGAAGCGCGGCTGATCGACATCACACAAGTCGTCCACTTGAAGCCCGAGTCCTTTCGGGCTTTTCTTGTTTTCCCGTTCAACCTTACACTTCTTCCATGCGCGCGCGAGCCTTCACGCTGATCGAACTGCTCGTCGTCATCGCCGTGATCGCACTCTTGATCGCCCTGATCCTTCCCGCCGTCGGCAAAGCGCGTGAAGCCGGCCGTCAAGTCGCCTGCCTCTCCAACCAGCGACAGATCGGAACCGCTCTCGTCGGCTACGCCAACACTTTTCGCGAGTTCACGCCGCGCGAAGCCGGAACCAGCGAAAACGGAAGACCGCCCGAAGTTCCCGCATTCCGCGGGGCGTTGTACAACCTCGCCTGGGCTTTCACGCTTCGCCCGTTTCTCGATCAACGCGCTGAATCCTCCGCTTCCAACGCCGGACTCTCCGACCAATATCGCGACGCCCCCTACTACCGCGATCCGTCACGAAAGCCGGATCCACACAACATCCACTACGTGAACAACGGTTTGCGATTCACATCACCGAACCTCGTGTCCTCCGTCAGCAAAGGTCCGACGCAACTCTCTCGCTACACAAGACCTGACCGCACCATGTATCTCACATGCTTCGTGGATGATCCAAGCGGACTGCGTTGGGGCAGTTGGTACTCCGGCGGAACGAGCGAACTCAATGTCGCCATCTATTACGACATGTGGCGCACATCAAATGTCGACGGCATCGGCGGCAACGACAACACCACCGCACAGCGCATCGCATCCAAGCGACACGGACGCGGCGCAAACGCGCTCTTCCTCGACGGCCACGCCGCGCTCCGCCCGGCAGATGAACTCATTCGCGTCACCAACTGGGATGACGGCGATTACCGTCTCTTCGGCCGCTGATGTAACGCTGTCGCAACAAAAAACTTTTTGAAATGTGTTGCCGGAATCAAGGATCTGGCGATAGTGTTGTCGCTCATGTTCCGATTCTCTCTCAAATCCCTCAAAGCGAAAGCCAAAGCCCGCACCGCGGGTTCGGCAGACCTTTGTGCTTTGAGAGGCTGATACACCTCCCACAACAAAGCACTTTCAAGGCCCGCCGAACCCGGCGGGCCTTTCTCGTTTTCGCTTGGATTTCCAGTTCTTTCACACCGTTTGCATAAGGAGATTCGCTCATGTCCGCCGTTCAATCCGCTACGCAAGCCAACTGTCCTGAATGTGATGCCCCCGTCGGTTTCACCCGTCGACCCCTCGCGGGCGAGGTCTGTCGCTGCACCCAGTGCTCCGCAGAACTCGAGGTGACATCGATCTCGCCGCTGACACTCGCACTCGCTCCGGAAGTGCGCGAAGACTGGGGCGAATGATCGGCGCATCAAACAAGGAACGAATCATGTCAACTCCCCTCATCGCGCTTGTACATTCCAGAATCCGTGTCGAAGAGCGTTTGCTCTGCGAGGAAATGTCGCGCCGCAACATCGCGTTCGAACTCATCGATCTCCGCACCGCATCGTGGAATCTCCATGAGGTCGGCGCATGGAATCGATTTGACGCCGTCCTTGATCGCTCCGTCAGCCAGACGCAAGGCATCGCGGCCGTTCGCATCTTCGAACGATTCGGAATCCCCTGCGTCAATCCGTCCGATGTCATCGATGTCTGCGGAGACAAGCTCCGCACCTCACTCGCGCTCGAGCGTGAAGGTGTTCCTACACCCCACACCCGCGTCGCGCTCGATCCTGAAAGCGCATTGAGCGTCATCGAGGACATGGGCTATCCCGTCGTGCTCAAGCCCGTCATCGGATCTTGGGGTCGATTGCTCACGCGCGTGAACGACCGCGATTGCGCCGAGTCGATCCTGGAACACAAGGCCACGCTCGGTTCGGTCCAACACGGTGTGTATTACATCCAAGAGTTCATCAACAAGCCGGATCGTGATTTGCGCGTCTTCATGGCGGGTGATGAACCGCTCTGCGGCATCCGAAGAGACAGCGCTCACTGGATCACCAATACGGCGCGCGGCGGCCGCGCTTCCGCGTTCACGCCTGATGATTCGGTTTGCGAACTCTGTCGCCGCGCCTCGCGCGCCGTCGGCGGCGGACTGCTTGCGATCGATCTCCTCGAGTGCCCGACGCGCGGCATGCTTGTCAGCGAAGTCAATCACACCATGGAGTTTCGCAACAGCATCGAACCCACCGGCGTCGACATACCAGCGCGCATCATCGACTGGACACTTCACGCATCGCGTACGCGTTCCGCTTGCGCCGGAGTCGTGTCATGAGCGAATCCTCCCGCCTTCGCGTCGGCATCGTCGGCGCCTCGGGTTACGGCGGCGGCGAAGTGCTTCGTCTGCTCACCGATCACCCCGATGTGACTGTCACGCAAATCACGAGCCGCTCCAAAGCCGGACACATGGCGCATACATCGCATCCGAATTTGCGCAACAGATGCAAGTTGCAATTCATGTCTCCATCTCAACTGGAGCCATGCGACTTGCTGTTCCTGTGTCTGCCCCACGGAGAAGCGGCCAAGTCAGTCGATCGTTACGCCGCACTCGCGCCGCGAATCATCGATTTGTCCGCCGACTTCAGGCTGAAAACTCCTGATGTCTATCAAGCGCACTACGGCGAGCCTCATCCCGCCCCGCAGTGGCTGGGCAAGTTCGTCTACGGCCTCCCTGAACTACATCGCGACGAACTTCGAAGCGCCACCCATGTCAGCGGCATCGGCTGCAACGCGACAGCGATGAACCTCGCGCTTCTCGCGCTTGCACGCCGCAATCTGATTCAACGCGCGATCTGCGACATCAAAGTCGGAAGTTCCGAAGCCGGCAACGCCGTCAACGAAGGCTCGCACCATCCTGAACGCGCCGGAGCTGTGCGCACATACGCCCCCGTATCCCATCGGCATGTCGCGGAAGTCAGGCAGGAACTCTTCAACGCCTCCGTGCCGTTCGACATTCATGTCACCGTCACCGCGATCGAACTGGTGCGAGGCGTGCTGTGTACCGCTCACGTGTTTCCGAACCGTCCCGTCACTGAACGCGAGTTATGGTCCATGCTTCGAGAATCGTTCGGCGATGAACCGTTCGTCCGAATCGTCAAGGATCGCGCCGGCTTGTATCGACTTCCCGAGCCGAAAATCCTCGCGGGTTCGAACTTCGCGGACATCGGATTCGCCGTTGAGGAAAACGGCGGTCGCATCGTGATGATCAGCGCGATCGACAATCTGATGAAGGGCGCCGCGGGTTCCGCCGTGCAATGCATGAACCTCATGTGCGGGTTCGAAGAGACCCGCGGATTGACATTCCCCGGACTCCATCCAATCTGACAAGGACAGCATCATGATCGTGATCAAAATAGGTGGCGCCGCCGGCGTCGATATCGAACGCGTCTGTGATGACATCTCCGCGATTCATCGCTCGGGACGCACCTGCGTCATCGTCCACGGCGGTTCGGATCACACCAACACGCTCAGCCGCGAACTCGGCATCGAGCCGCGCTTCATCACTTCACCTTCAGGTCATGTGTCGCGCCGCACCGACGCCCGCACGCTTGAAATCTTCCAGATGGCGGTCCGCGGACTCTTCAATCAACGAATCGTGAACACACTCCTTCGTCGCGGCGTCAATGCGGTCGGCATTTCCGGTGTCGACGGACGAACTTGGGTCGGCGAACGCAAGTCCGCCATCCGCGCCGTGGAAGACGGACGAACCGTGATGATCCGGGATGATTACACGGGCACCGTCGAGATCGTCAACACTCAACTCATTCGCACCGTGATTCAATCCGGCTCGATTCCCGTGCTCTGTCCTCCGGGGCTGTCATCCGACGGACATCCCATCAACGTGGATGCCGATCGAGCTGCGGCCGCCACAGCCGCGGCGTTGAACGCCGAGCAATTGCTCTTGCTTTCCAATGTGCCGGGTGTATTGCGCGCCTTCCCCGATGAAACCTCGCTCATCACGTCCGTCACACGCGATGCGATCGACGAACTCATGGAGATCGCCGCGGGACGGATGAAAAAGAAAGTCCTCGGGGCGCGTGAAGCGCTTGATCGCGGCGTGTCTCGAGTCGTCATCGGTGACGCTCGCGTTGATGCACCGGTGAGTCACGCGCTCAACGGGATCGGGACGGTGTTCTCATGACTCGCGCAACACTCAACGGCATCACTGCGCTCACCGATGCCGAGTCCGTTTCACTGCTTCGTGAGACTGTCGAGACTCCAAGTCCCAGTTTGAACGAACGCGCCGTCGCGGAACTGCTCGTCAGTCGCATGCGAGCGCAAGGCCTGAACGCCACGATCGATTCCGCGGGCAACGCCGTCGGCGCGACCTTCGGTGATCCGTTGCATCCGATCCCGGGCGTCGAAGACATCATCATGCTCGGGCACATGGACGTCGTCCCCGGATACGTACCGATACGCGTCGAAGGCCGAACATTGTTCGGTCGCGGCGCGGTCGATGCGAAAGGCCCGCTCTGCGCATTCCTCAGCGCTGCGACACGAATCCGGCCGTCTGAACGATCTCGCGTGATCGTGATCGGCGCCGTTGAGGAAGAGATCTCAACGAGCGCAGGCGCACGCGCCGTTCGCGATCGATATCGCCCCGTCGCATGCATCATCGGCGAACCGAGCGGAGTGACCGGCGTCACCATCGGTTACAAAGGCCGACTTATCGCCGAGTGCACTTTCACCCGCAACCTCTCGCACACCGCAGGCCCCGATCTAAGCGCTTGCGACACCCTGATGACGTGGTGGCGGACACTTGGCTCGACAATCACCGAACTCAATCAAGGACACACGGGCGCCTTCGACACCGTGCAGTCCACCGTGCGTTCGATCCGCAGTTCGACGGATGGCCTGCGTGAGACCGCATCCTGTTGCGCGAGCTTCCGACTTCCCGGCTGGCTGTCATCGTCGGAAATGCGCGAGATCGTCGCGGCGTCACATTCGGAACTCCTGACGCGATTCCGTGGTGCGGAGGAGTGCATCCGCGCGCCGCGCGATTCTTCCGTAGTGCGCGCACTTTCGCTCGCGATCCGCCATTACACCCATCAGCGTCCCGCCTTGGTTCTCAAAACGGGCACGAGTGACATGAATGTCGTCGCAGGACGCGATGGTTGGACATGCCCGATCGCCGCGTACGGCGCCGGAGACAGCCGATTGGATCACACGCCCGACGAGCACATCGATCTCGATGAGTACCTCACTTCGATTCGCGTGCTGACGAACACGATCGAATCCCTGATGAAGTAAAACGGCCCCGAATCGCTTCGGGGCCGTCGTGAGTGCGTTGTCAACCTGATTCATTCCGCCGCGAAGTCTTCAACTTCACGACGGAAGAAACGCGTCGGGCGCTCATCGTTCATTCGTGAGTTCAGCTTCGTGAGCGCCTCGTCACAGATCTGACGAACGCGTTCGCGGCTGATCTTGAGATCATCCGAGATCTGCTTGAGGGTGAGCGGCTCGCAGCCGTCGAGACCGAATCGCATGCGGAGCACCTGCGCCTCGCGGTCGTCGATGGTTTCCATCAGACGACGCAGAACGCCGATTTCCTCGGACTGATGAACGCGCGATGAGGGACAATTGTTGCCGTCATCGCTCAGGCTCTCGATGAATCCCACGCCGGACGGACCGGGTGCGGGTTCCTGCGAAGATGACTGGAAAGCCTTCACGGCGCTCTTGATCATCTTGATCTTCTCAAGAGGAAGATCCATCTCTTTCGCGAGATCCTGCAGCGAAGGCGTGCAACCAAGCTCAGCCTCGAGCTTGCGGCTCGCAAGCTTCCACTTCGCGACGAGTTCGACCATGTAACCCGGCACGTGGACAGGCTGAGATGCGTTGATAAGAGCACGCTTGATGGCTTGCTTGATCCACCACGATGCGTATGTGCTGAAGCGCGCGCCCTGCGCCGGATCGAATCCGTCCACGGCGCGCATCAGCCCGATGTTGCCTTCTTCGATGAGGTCTGAAAGCGTCAGGCCTCGATTGGAGTAGTTCTTCGCGATCGCAACGACCAGGCGAAGATTCGCGCGAATCATGCGCTCGCGGGCCTGCGGACAATTGTCATTGATGATCGCCCAACCGAGTTCGCGCTCGTCATCCGCGGTCAGCAGAGCGACCTGCTGAATGTCACGCAGATACACCTGCAGATCCGATTGCACCGGACCGCCCGAGGACACGCCTCGACCTGCGCCTTGATTCTGGGTTTGTCTCACGCTCCAACCCGCTTTCCCGGCACTCTCGCCGCACCACCCGTGATCGATGACCGGTTCACACGAACTCCGGTTGTGTGGCGCACTTCTATTAGCGCATCACACCTCTGAGGTTTCATCGACCGCGGAAACATGCCCCTTCAGCCGCAAGCACCGAAGGTATCTCCCGCATGGAAAGTGACTCATGCCAACTGGTTTGCAAGGAAAGTTCAGAAAAATCCGCACCGGCCCGCAAATCCGCACCACCACTACCATGCGAAAGACGACAAGAGGTCCTTTTCCGGACCCGATCAGGCGACACCCGCCGTAACACACACCGATCCGTCGGTGTTCTCGGCCGCTCCTGTACACGATGCGCCTTTCACAGCGCAATCGAGAAGGAATCCTCCGAGATTGGGAACTCTCTCCGACCGTCAACCCGTACACTTTCAGGAAGACGCCCCGTCCGTGATCCAAGCATACCAGATTTCCGCATTTGCGCGTCAAAAACACCATGAATCTCGATATTTCCGGCATCCTGAACGATTGGCCCTTTGAGTCCGGCCGCATCGTCGCTCGCCTCATCCAAGGCACCGACGGTCAGGCGAAACTCCAAGTCCGGTTGGATCTCGGCCTGATTCAAATGAACGCCGACGGGCGCCCTGACGGCCAAAAACCCTTTGGTTGCGCCTCTCTTCTCGACTACTTCGAATCCCGTGCCCAAGGTACCGATCGCCCGGGATCCCGACCGCGCCCCGAACACGACACCCCTCGTCGTTCCGAAGAGGATTCCGAGTTATCCGACGTTGGCGACGGCGATGAACAGGAAGTCCCCAAGCCCGATCGGGACGGGGACTTCGAAATGGGTGCGGACGACTGCAGAATGCTCCGCGAAGAAGCCGCGCAGTACTACCAGCGATACCTCGCACTGCTCTCGCTCGAGGATTACGACCGCGTCATTCGCGACACGACGCGCAATCTTCGTGTGCTTGATTTCTGCAAGACATACGCGGCCGACGAAGAGGATCGCACCATCCTCGAACAGTTCCGTCCGTACATCACGCTCGCTCGTACACGCGCGATCGCCTCGCGCGCACTCACCGACAACGAACCCAAGCTCGCGGTGTTCTGCATCGAGGAAGGGCTCGATGCGATGAAGCGCCACTTCACCGAAGCCGGTTCGCCGCAGGCGTTTGACGACTCCGAGGAAGTAAGGCTCCTCAAGCAACTGCGCGAATCGATTCTTCCGAAACTGCCGGTCAGCCAGAAAACCGAACTCAAAGAACGCCTCGCACGCGCGATCGCTCAAGAGAACTACGAACTCGCGGCGATCCTGCGCGACGAACTTCGGCAAATCAAGGACGAGCCTCCGAAAGCCGCGAACTGATCTTCGCCAGCACTTCGCGCTCCATCGCCTGCGCCGTCGCCACTTCTTCGACCGTCACATGATCGGCGCCCATCGACTGCGCCCGAAACGCCCCGGACAGATAACCCGTGCGCGCCGCGATGAAAGCATCAGGCGCAAGCTTGCGGACGGCCCCGCATGCGCGGAAGACCGCTTCGTCATCAGGTATCGTTAGAATCACCGCTGAAGCATCGTGTACGCCCGCATTTTCGAGCACCTCCGTGTTCGTGATGTCACCGTACACGAACCGTCGACCCAACGCCGTGTGCTTCATGACGGTTTTGGGATTCAACTCCACCACGACCGTCGGTATCTCCAGCACCGCGAAGCGGTCGGCGAGTGCCCGGCCGACGGGACCGAACCCCGCGATGATCACGTGGCCCTTCAGTCGCTCACGGACCACGCCTTCTTCGCTCCCGAATGTACCGGGCTTCGCGAGTTTCGACATCGGCAGTTTCGATGCACGATCCGCCCAGGTGTGTGCGGGCTTCACAATCAGCGAACACACGATCACGGACAAAATCACGACGCACACCAACATCCCCGCTTCGTCCTGGGACAGTCCGCCCGCCGCGACCGCCGCGCCCGCAACCACGATCGTGAACTCGCCCGCGTTTGCGAGGTATGCGCCGGTCAAAATCGCTGATGATGCATTCACGCCCGCGAGCCAACTCGTGATCGCGATCACGACTCCCTTCATCGCGACAGTCGAGAGCACGCCTCCGATCACCAACCACTTGTTCGATACCAACACTGCCGGATCGACTTTCAAACCCACCGTCGTAAAGAACACCGCCATCAACAGGTCGCGTAACGGTCCGATCAAACCTGACAACTGAAACCGAAACGGTGTCGATGCGAGCAACAAGCCGCCAAGAAACGCCCCCATCTCGCCACTGAATCCCAACATCTTCGTGCCTACCGCCGCCGCCAGCGCCACGGCCATCGATGTGACGAGCAACAACTCCCCGCTCGCAAGTTTGGTCACCGCCGTCAGCAGTCGTGGCAATACGAATCGCCCCGTCAACACCATCAGCGTCACGCCGCCGAGTCCCTTGGCGCCGAGCACCGGCAATGCAAGCCACAGGGGCAGCCCGATCGCCCACGGATCCTC
>JBKDPX010000162.1:0-8499 GCA_046342165.1 Phycisphaerales bacterium
TGACATCCCAGTGCTCACGGTCGTATGACGTGAACTCGTCACCCTCGATGGAACTGATGCCGGACTTCCCGGACTTCATCGAGTCCCAGGTCGTCGCGGCGTTGAGTCCGAGGTTGGTGAGTGCACCAAACCCGGTAATCACCACTCGATGCGAGGTGTTTCCGTAGGTATTCGACAAGCCGATCGTCCTCCGCGCAAGCCGCGAAACGAGTTCCTGAGGGGATCAGGCGCCTTGTTGTTCAGCCTTGATCAGGTTGATCGCGTCCGCGACGGTCTTGATCTTTTCAGCCTGCTCATCAGGAATCTCGACGTCGAACTCTTGCTCGAGTTCCATGACGAGTTCGACCTGGTCCAAGCTGTCGGCGTTGAGGTCATCGGTGAAGTTGTCGGTGCGCTTGATATCTTCGCGTTTGACACCCATGCGGTCAGCGATGATGTCGAACACCTTTGCCTCGATCTCTTGTTCCGTCACGTTCGATCTCCGAGAGAAATGATGAATCCCGTCGGTTCGGGAACCTTCAGGTCCCGTCCCGGAGGTGACCCTTTCCGGGGCACCGTCCGATTATACGCCTCGGACTTGCCGTGCCAACTTTACTCCGATCAAATGGGTCTTATTGCTTGACGAAGAGGTGGGGTCCTGTTCGGAGTGGCGCCGGTCGCTATGATAATCAGAGATTCCCAGAGGACGGGAAGGCGCGGATCGCGGATGGAGTATCAGGATGAGTCCCGAGATTTCAGATGGTAAAGGACCGGAGTCCCGCCATTCGACGGATCGACGTATCACCGTGGTCAAAAGGCGGTTGATGCGCGAAGCGACGGCGGCCATCGCCATGCTCGAGGGCGCGGTCAACGCGTTGTTTGCGATGGATCCCGAAGCCGCGCGTCAGGTTCGGCTCTCGGATGACACGATCGACAACGAGGAAGTGGCCATTGAGCAAGAGTGCTACGAGATTCTTGCATTGCACCACCCTTTCGCTCGTGACTTTCGGGTGATCACGTTCATTCTTCGCGTGAATGCGGATATCGAGCGCACCGCGGACCATGCGTCCTCGATCGCGAAACTCGTCGGCAAGATTTCCGCTTTGGGCGTTCCGAGTCCGCAAATTCCGACATCGCTGCGCGAGTTGTGCGAGCGAGTGCCGGTGTTGTGCCAGGATCTGATGCGCGCCGTGGTGAGCGAGGATGTCGAAGCCGCCACACGAATCGTTCGCAGCGATGAAATCATCGATCAACTCGAGAAGCGTTTCTTCGATGAAGTGATGTTGATGATGAAGAACGCGAAAGGCGATGATCGCGAACTCGCGTTGGGAATGTACCTGTATCGCATGAGTCGCGAACTCGAACGCATCGGCGACCTCATGGCTTCCATCGCCGAGGATGTCGTGTATCTCGCCACGGGGGAGATCATCAGACACGCCAAGCGTCGTCCGCGAGCATCCGGCCGCTGAGCATCCAAACATGATCGAGCTGCGAAATCCGATGTGATTCGGAGGCAGTCTCATGGCATCGCGAACATGTGTGATCATCGGAGCGTCAGGCGGCATCGGACGGGCTCTTTCGGAGCGACTTCGAGCGCATGGATGGGATCTCATGCTGTGCGGACGACGAGAAGATCCGCTCCGTGAACTCGCGGGCGCACTCGGCGTTTCATATCGAGTCGTCGATGCCGCCGACTTTGCGCAAGTGCAAGATGTCTTTGCCGCCACTTCCGATATCCGCGGCGCCGTGAATCTCGCCGGATCGATCTTGCTCAAGCCGGCTCATTCCACGAGTTCCGATGATTTCGAAGAAACCGTTCGCGCGAACCTTCGCTCCGCCTTTTCGGTGGTTCGAGCCGCCGGAATCACGATGCGTGCCAACGGAGGTTCCGTCGTTTTGATGTCCAGTTGCGCCGCAGGCGTCGGCCTCGCGAATCACGAAGCCATTTCCGCCGCGAAAGCGGGAGTGGAGGGATTGGCGCGTTCTGCCGCTGCAACGTATGCCGGAGCCGGCCTGCGATTTAACGTCGTCGCGCCGGGTCTGACGGATACTCCGCTCGCATCGCGAATCACCAAAAACGAAGCGTCACTCGCCGCTTCGAAGGCGATGCATCCGCTCGGTCGCATCGGTGATCCTCGGGAGATCGCCCGCGCGATCGAGTTTTTGCTCGATCCGGAGAACTCTTGGATCACAGGCCAGGTCATCGGAGTCGACGGAGGATTGGCACGCGTCAAGACGCGATGAGGAGGGGCGATTGAGTTCTCCATCCAAGATGAGTTCCAAGTGGTTGCTCGCGGCCGGAGTCTACAACCTCCTGTGGGGTGCGTGGGTCGTTTTGATGCCGCACGCCATGTTTGACTGGACCGGGATGCCGCGACTGAACAGACCTGAAATATGGCAATGCGTGGGCATGATCGTGGGTGTCTATGGCATCGGATATCTGATCGCGGCACGGGATCCGGTGCGTCACTGGCCCATCGTACTCGTTGGGTTACTCGGCAAGATCCTCGGCCCAATCGGCTTCGCGAAGGCGTTGTACGACGGGACATTTCCTCCGATGTTCGGATTGAACATCTTGACGAACGATTTGATCTGGTGGATTCCGTTTGCAATGTTGCTCTGGAATGCGGCATCGGAGCACACGAAGACGAGTGACGACACCCCGCAGGAACTCGAGTCCGCGTTGAAGTCGTCACACACGCAACGCGGAACTGATCTCGCAACGTTGAGCGAGTCGGGGTCGCTGCTCGTGGTTGCGCTTCGTCACTCCGGATGTTGCTTTTGTCGCGAGACGCTCGCTCGACTTCGTGATGTGAAATCTCGTGTGCCCCGTGACATGTCAGTCGTGGTGGTCACCATGTCGTCACCCTCGAAGAACGCATCACTCGCCGCCGAGTTCGGTCTTGAGGATGTCCACTGGGTCAGCGATCCTGAGCGCCGACTTTATCGAGCGCTTGAACTGCGCAGGGGCGGATTCTCGCAGTTGTTCGGGTTGATGGTGATCTTGAAGGGACTGAGGTCGGCGCTTGGAGGATTCAAGGTCGGGCCGTTGGATGGGGATGGATTTCAAATGCCCGGTGCATTCGTCGTGCATCGCTCACGCATCGTGCGTGCGTTTCGTGCAAAGGCCGCTTCGGATTCCCCAGATTTCGATTCGCTCGCATGCGAGGTGCGATCGTGACCGATGAAGGGTGGGGGTTGGTTCACTTCGCATCCTGCGCGTTCATGGCGGGTGTGATTTGGTTCGTCCAGATCGTTCACTATCCGTTGATGCGTCATGTCACAGACCGTTGGAGCGAGTTCGAGATCGCACACCAGAACCGGACGACTTTTGTCGTCGCACCCGTGATGTTCCTGGAAGCCCTTTCAACGATGATGCTCTGGATTGAACGGCCGGGCGACACTCTTCGCATCGCATCTGTCGTCACATTGAGTGCGGTCGTGCTTTCGACCTTCGCGGTACAAGTTCCCATCCATGCCGCGCTTTCTCGGGGATTTCAGGAAAATCTACATCGAAGATTGGTGCGCACCAACGTCATCCGTGCGCTGTTGTGGACGACACGATCAATCATCGGCGTGTTGATCCTGCAATCGACTGGGTCGTCAAGCGGCCTCGCGTAACAAGATCGTTCTCGGTTTGGCGCCGATGGCCAACACGGTGAGATCATCCTCCTGATGAAGGCTCCCCAAATGGTTGTCGAGCGTTTCACGAATCGCTTCGGCACCGGATGCGCCGCAGACATCAACGCCAGCGTGGATCATCGAGAGGAGACTCAGCACCCGAGCTCCCGGCGTTCGGCCTTGCAGGTTTTCGTGTGAGCGGATCGCGGCGTCAAGTCCGTCGGTGTACAGATACAGCGTTTCGCGATCGCCCAATGTGACCGCGCATTCCTCGAATTCCGCTTCATCGAAAACGCCGAGCAGAGGACCGCCCGTATCCAGCGCGCGACATGACTCGCCGTCGGCGAGAACCGGTGCAGGGTGACCGGCTGAGCACACTCGAATCTCGCGTGTCCGTTCGTCGATGATGCCGTACAGCGCCGTGGCGAATTTGGAACTGGTCGGCTGAGTTTCGCGCAATATTGCGTTGAGGTGCTTCAAAATGGCGGATGGTGAAGGTGACTCAGACGCACATGCGGCGCGCTCGATGACTGCCAATGAGTTGGACAACACCATCGTGAGCATCGCTGCGGGAATGCCGTGTCCGACCACATCCGCGATCAGGAATGAAACATGGTGTCGGTCGATTCTGTGTACGTTGCACACATCGCCGCTCACGAAGTTCATGGGGCGAAAGAGAAGCCCGAATTCAAGGCCGTCGATCGTCGGAAGCGGAGCGGCCGTGAACTCTCGCTGGATCGCTGCCGCGCCGTTGAGTTCCTCGTGCATGCGTTCCATTTCCGAACGAATCCCCGCTTCACATCGATGGGCGAGCGCGATCTCCGCCGCCATCGCGTTGACGGAGCGTTGGCGTTCGCAGAGTGCCCAGCTCGCGGCGGCGAGTTGAGCGGGGAGGACAGATGGCGTGAGACAGATCGCTGACTCGGAGATTCGATTGAACGCAGCGACCTGATCGGTCAGCAGCAACAGAGGCAACCCGCGAGCTTCAATCGCCGCGATGAGGCTTTGTATCTCCGGAGCCTGCGCATCCGCGCACATGATGATGGCGAGCGCATCGTCCCACGAGCCGCCCAGCGGCAGAAACTCAAATCGCGACAGCGCGGCGGCGTGCGAGCGGATTTCGACATCGGGGATGTTGGAGTCAGGCCAATTCGCGATCATGCTGTCACGAAGGCGTCGAAGCGCCGACATGACTTCCGGTGTGCCCGAAAGGCTGATCACTGATCTGTGTTGTGAGCCGAACATGATGATCCCGAAGCGAAGTCTCATCGGTGCGCATCCGAGCGCCCCCGATGAACATGGGATCGGCTTACTTTGCGCGCTTCTTCAGGGCCTGGGTATCCAAGTTGATTTTGTCGCCGTTTTTGATCCCAAGTCGAGCGATCGTGCCGCCTTTAAGCTCGATAACAAACTGGGACGGAAACTTGCTCGAGTAACGTTTCAGTCGATTTTCGTACTTGTCGTTGGTCTTGGCCCACTCGGGCGTGCCGGGCGGCCCGCTCAGCGCCTTTTCTTCTTCGGACCGTGCGGATTCGGCCTTCATTTCGTACGAAGCGACGACGCGTCCAGCCTTGTCGAGGTACAGGATGTCGATATCCACGGGACAATCGCGCATCACGAAACTATGCACGCGTACGAATCGATCCGGAAAGACGAACAGCAGTCCGCCATTGGCCGCGATCTCCGTTCTCCCGGAGAGGCCCTTGAAGCGAGTTTCATCATCCAGCGCCAATTCGAGCGTGAAGGATTCTGCGCCGATTTTCACGTCCTCGGTCTTCTTGCCCGTGTCCTTCTCATCGCAGCCCGCGGCGAACGTGCACGAGAGACATCCCAGTCCGATGACGGTCAGCAAGATCAACTTCGTAAAAGCCATTGATGATCCTTCCCTGTGAACACGATCGATTCCTTCGACATCTTATCGAGTTCGAAGGACTCGAGAAATTCACGCGCGGACATCCCGTGTCGGTCTTGAGGAGGTCGAAGCGGACCGCACCATGAGGCGATCAGTCCGATGATCCTTTCAGGCGACACTCCCGCGGATCGATAGCTGTCAAGTCTCGAATCTCCATGGCGCTTGGCGAGTCGACGCCCATCTTCGCCTCGAACCAGCGGAACATGAAAATACCGTGGTTCCGGCGTCAGGCCGAGCGCTCGATAAATCAGAAGTTGTCGCGCGGCTGAATCGATCAGGTCATCGCCCCTGATGATGTCCGTGATTCCCTGCCGCGCGTCATCGACCACGGCAGCAAGCTGGTAAGCCGGCTGATTTCGCTTGGTCCAGATGACGAAATCGCCGACGCTGCTTGATGGATCGATTGACTGCGGACCTGCGATTCGATCTTCGAAACTCACGACCGACTGCGGGGTCGCGAATCTCCACGATCGATCGGGTTCGTCGAATTCGCGGCGAAGAAGCGCGGGCCGGAGATCCGCTGAAAATCGAATCTCAGTCGTTCCCTCCTGCGGGGCGGAAGCCGACTCTTCGACCTGGGTTCGAGTTGCGTCGCTCGGATACGCACACGCGGATTGCGCGAGAGCACGCATCGCAGATTGGTACGGGGAGAGATCATGCGACTGCACAATCGGACCCTCATCCCAGTCGATTCCGAGCCAGCGCAACAAATCGATCGTCAATTCGATCGCTCCCGGTTTGATGCGCGGACCATCGAGATCCTCGATACGCAGCACGATTTTCCAGCCGTTTCGGCGCGCGACCGCCCAATTGATCAGGAATGTTCGAGCGTTGCCCAGATGCAAAGCCCCCGTCGGGCTGGGTGCAAGTCGTGTTTTCCTCACCTGGTCCCTCAAGATCAACAGCCCTCTTCGTGGTTCGATTGAACCGTATACTTCAGGGTTCTTGCGGAGTGCTCCATGTCGAAACTCTCTGATGAGCAGATTGAATCGTCTTTGAAGGCCGTACCCGAATGGGTTCATGTCGGAGATTCCATCCAACGAACCTATCAGTTCAAGGACTTCGTGCAATCGATGAAGTTCGTCTCGCAGGTCGCGGACGAGGCCGAACGCCTCAACCACCATCCCGACATTCTCATCAGGTACAGTCGCGTAACCCTGACCCTCCAAACGCATGATGCGGGAGGAATCACGGTCAAAGACTTCCAACTTGCGGCCCGGGCGGATGAGTTTGCGAACCAATTCGCTCCGTCGGTGCGTCCTTCCTCCCCCACGAAAAAGGGGTGACCCTTCCGAAATACGAACGCGGTCCGGAGGCGAGGTCACTTGCCGACCCGAATTGTCCGACCTAGAGTCAGGGCCCGTCAGAAGGCGTTGTGCCCTCGGCGTTGATTGATTTGTGAGGTTTGGTATGCCCAGCAAGTGTCACTACACCGGAAAGACTCTCAGCCGCGGTATGAAGCGCGCGTGGCGCGGTCAGGCTGTCAGCAAGGGCGGCTTCGGTTTGAAGCCAACGGGCATCACCCGTCGAACCTTCAAGCCGAACCTTCAGGATGTGAACGCCGTCGTTGATGGTGTTCAGCAGCGTGTGAAGGCTTCGACCAAGGCGATTCGTGGCGGACTGGTCGTCAAGGCTCTCAAGCGCAAGTATGGCTATACGCGTGCGCGCAAAGCCACCGCCTGAACCAATCGAGAATCTGATTGACGAAACACCGCCGATCTCGGCGGTGTTTTTCGTTGAATCCCGTAACTGCGGCGAAGTGTCCAATGGGCCACATACACTTCAAGCGACATGAAATGCGATGCATGCGATAACGAGGCGACCGTGCATGAGGTGTCCATCACCAATGGCGTCAAGTTGGAGCAACATCTCTGTGAGGCATGTGCCGCAAAGCACGGACTCGGAACGAAATCCTCCTTGCCGATGGGTGCGGTCATCAAGGCAATGGCGTCTTCTTCCGCGCATCCGCAAGGCGTCTTCTCGGGCGCTCGAGTCGGAGCATGCCCCGGCTGTCGAACGACTTTCGCCGAATTCAAGCAGCATGGATTGCTGGGATGTCCGCGGTGCTACGAAGTCTTTGCTGCGCAGTTGGAGCCGATGCTCTCTCGCGCGCATGACGGGGGTGTCCGCCACACCGGCAAAGTTCCGGGAAGAGCTGCTCGTGTGGTGAGTACCGCCGAGGAAGGAAATACGCAGGAAGACATCATGCAAGTGCTGGAGGCGCGGCGTCGAAGACTCGAAGCCCTGCGTCAGGAGCTGGAGGAGGCCGTGCGCAACGAGCAATACGAGCTTGCCGCGAAGTTGCGTGATGAGATGCGTCGGCTTCAGGAGTCGGGGCCATCGACGGGCACGAAGCCGTCGGGAGGTTGATCGATGAAAGATCGATTCGGCAGTAACTTGTTCTCGCCGGGCTCGGTTCCTCCGTGGCTTGCAGGTGCGGGCGATTCCTCGGACGTGGTGCTGAGTTCTCGTGTGAGGTTGGCGAGAAATCTCGCGCATCTGCCTTTTCTGCCAAAATCCGACCGAGGGCATCGATTGGCGGGCCTGGAGTTGTGCAAGTCGCAGATCACGCGAATGTCGATGACTTCAGAGCTGATGTGGATCCCGCTGCATGAATGCTCGGCGTTCAATCGCCTGTTGTTGGTCGAGCGCCATTTGATTTCCAAGCAGCACAGCAAGGGGCGGCCGTTTCCCGGCGGACAAGCCGGTGATGATCCTCGAGCGGTCGCGTTCGGATTTCGTGACGAGCGCCTGTCGATCATGGTCAATGAGGAGGATCATCTGCGCCTTCAGGTGATCACTCCCGGTCTGTCACTCGGTGACGCCTGGCGGATGATCGATGCCGTGGATGATCAGTTGGAAGACGGGTTGGACTTCGCATTTTCAGGCCGCTTCGGCTACCTCACGGCATGCGCAACCAATGTCGGAACCGGTTTGCGGATGAGCGCGATGTTGCATCTGCCCGGATTGCGACTGACGGGCGATCT
>JBKDPX010000163.1:0-6282 GCA_046342165.1 Phycisphaerales bacterium
CCGGTCGCATCCTGGAGACTTACGCCGAGCCAGCCGCGAATCACGCGCTTGTTCGTGATGAGATTTTCCATCACGGGTTTGGCGATTGTCGCGGGGATCGCAAAACCGATTCCTTCGTAGCCTCCGGTTCGAGTCGCGATCGCCGAATTCACGCCGATGACCTTGCCGTTGAGATCCAGCAGCGGGCCGCCGCTGTTTCCCGGATTAATCGCGGCGTCCGTCTGGATGAAATCCTGATAGGCGGGCGCGCCTTCTTTGGGGTTGATCGACCGGCTCTTGGCGCTCACGATGCCTGCAGTGACGGTGCTTGAAAAGCCGAACGGACTGCCGATCGCGACGACCCATTCACCCACATCAAGCACCTCGGAGTCGCCGAATTCGAGATACGGAAGCCCCTCGCGTTCGATCTTCAAAACCGCGAGATCGGTCAGTTCGTCGGTTCCGACGAGCTTGGCGTCGACTTCTTCACCGGTTGCGAGTTTGACGCGCAACTGGTCCGCCTGCTTGACGACATGATGATTCGTAAGGATGTAGCCGTCCGCCGAAACGATCAATCCGGAACCGAGGCCGTTGGGAACGATCTGTTCCTGACCGATCTGATCGAAAAAGCCGCGGCGCATACGCACTCGATTCAGCGAAGTGATGTGAACAACCGCGGGCTCGGCCTTGCCGGCGACGGATTTGAAGACATTCGAGAGTCTGCGCGCGAAGGCGAGATCGTCGGGCGAAGCTTGCGATTGCTGCGCGAGGGCATCGACGGGCGCGAGCATGACCGCACCGAAGGCGAGTGAAGCGACAAGACAACGAAGGGTGTTCATGGCGATCTCTTCCCATGTTCTTCGCGTGCGAATCACGCGATGCCGTATTCAGCCCATGAGGTCGAGGTCTCGCCGACACGCACGCGCTCGACTTTGAGACCTTTGGGCAGGCGGTAGACATTGCCATCGGCGTCGCGGAACTCCGCGCCGCTGGAGGCCTGCATTTGAACATATTCAAAGATGCGGCGGGCCATGACTTCCGTCGTGGGATCTTCATGATCGAACACAACGATTCGGCCCCCGTCGGTCGCGAGTCTCTTGGCGGCGTCATCATCGCTGTTGACGGCCATGGCGTGGTCGAAACGGTCGATGAACTCACCGACCGCGAGTTTCAACGCCTTGAAATCGCAGACCATGTCGTTGGGGTCGAGTTCGGTGCACGACACAACGACTTCCACGCGGCGGGAATGGCCGTGCGGAAATCGGCATCGACCGGGGTGCTTCATCAGCATGTGACCCGATTCGACTTCGAACACTTTGCAAACTCGATAGATGCCGGCCATGACGCGTGAGTTTAGGAGCCGTCAAGTGCCTCGGGTATTGCCGAAGAGATCGATATGCAATCTCTGGCAGTACCGCCAGCCGCGGCGCAAACACTCGTCGACCGCGGTGCGTTTGGCATCCGTAGAGGGAACGCGAACGCCTTCGGGCATCACGAGGATTTCATGGGGCGCGATCGGCGGAAGTTCGCTCAACAGCGATTCGATTTCGGGGATATCCGCGGGACCTGTGAAGACGAACTTGAGTTGTCGTGCGGGATATCGACGGATGAGTGAGGAGAGGACATCGGGCCGACGCCGACGCGCTTGGTGTCGATCGGCCCAGACTCCTTGGGGATCGCGGGGATCCTGAAGCGGCGTGCTGGATGCGAGTTTCGGACTGATGCTGATCAAATCGCAGACGACATCACGATCGACTGTTCCCGCTGTTTCGATGGTGATGTGAAAACCGGATTGACGAAAGGCGCGGCAGAGTTCGGGCAGCTTCGAAGCGATCATGGGTTCGCCGCCGGTGATCACAACATGGCGCGCCGGATGGCTCAGGGCTTGGGCGAGCACATCTTCGACGGACATGGCGCGAAACTCGGGCGACCAACTCGCGTACGGGGTGTCGCACCAAGTGCAACGGAGATTGCAGCCTGAAAGGCGCACGAAGAAAGAGGGAACCCCGGTGAGAGCGCCCTCACCCTGTACTGAATAGAACAGCTCGGACACCGGGAGTGTCGGCGTTTCAGGCGCGAGTTCAAGGCTCAGATCCGTCATGAAGGAAGCTTTCGAAGGACCGCGGAATGGGGCGGTTTGCCGTCGCACATCTTGCGTTCGTAGTTGGTGCCGACGACTTCGCCCTCGCCGACCCATGTCGGCGGCGTGAAAGGCAGCATTTCGAACAGCGTCGGAACACTCGGAGCGATCACGCGATTGAAATGTTCGATGTCCCACGCCCAAAGTTCATCATGATCGGTGACGACGCGCAGTTCGCCTCCGGGCTCGAGCACGCGATGAACCTCGCGCAGAAATCGATCTTGGATCACGCGATTCTTATGATGCTTGGTCTTCGGCCACGGGTCCGAGTAATACAGATGGACCACGGAGACGATCGAATCGGGTGTACGCCAACGAAGGAAGTCCGCTGCGTTCGCGTGCAACATTCTGACGTTTCGAAGTTGGTGTCGACGGCAACGATCGGCGCAGTACGCATAGATCTCGCCCTCCCACTCGATGCCAAGGTAGTTGGTTTCGGGCGTATCTTTGGCTTGGTGGACGATGAAGTGGCCTTTGCCGGTTCCGATCTCAATCTCGAATCGTCGCTTCGGGTGCGAGAACCAACGACGCGGATCCAGACGCCCTGACTCCGGGTCGCTGACAACGGAATCCGGAAGCGGAGGGAACTCCTCTTTGGAGACTCCGATCGTGCCTAGAGCGACATCGAGCGGCTTGTTCCTGGAAAGATCTGCCATGGCACATGCACAGTAGTCGCGTTTTTCAGCGGAGATTTCACGCCGCGCGACGATCGGATTTCCGGGCGGGCGACTCCGCGAGATCACCTGTCGATCGCACGGCCTTAGTGCTTCGGGTCATCCATGCGAGGCTACCCGCCGCGAGCGATGCCAGAATCGCGAGGCAGCGCCATGTCCAGTTCGCGCGGTCGGAGGAGACCGGCGCGGTGTGCGCGAGGGGCGTCACGGCGATCTTCGTGGTCGCGCTGTCGAGTCGAAGATTCGCGGCGCCGTTGGCATAACACGTGAGTGCGGAGGCGATGGATTCGAGTCGTCGTTGCGCATCCTGCGGGCGGGAATCCCGAAGTCGGATGACGAGTTCTCCGTCTTTGGGCGACTCGACGGTCACGGCGGACGAAATGAAGTGACTGACACTCAAGGCGTCGCCGAGTTCAAACTCACCGTCGTTGCGGAATCGCGCGGCGGCCGCTTCATGAAAGAGGGGATCTGAAAGAAGTTCACGGTGGACGATATTCCAGCGCGTGAGTTCCTCGATGGTGAGCGGTCGATCCTTCGGATGAACTCCGAGTGTCGCGTGCGCTTCGAAGATGCCCTCGCCGAAGATTCCGGAGAGCATCCAACTCGCACCGCCGAGCGTTGCGAGCAACACGGCTACACCGGCGGCCTTCGCGAATCCGCGGGCCGGTTGATGATGTGTTTGAGTGTCACTCGGATGACGCAACACCAACGACGGCGCGCTTTCGACGGACAACTCACGCCGCGTGAGTTCATCCCGCCATGCGCGCAACTCCAGCGCACGGCGACGAAGCGCGGCGCGAATGTTGCGCAGACGACCGGGACGGGAAGCGAGCCATGCCGGCGCTGAGGGCGTCGACATCGAATCCGGAGCCTGACCGGCTCGTTCGATCAGTTGCAGTCGCAGAGAATCGATTTCCTTCAGCGCGTCCGCGAGACGATTCTCGGAAGCGATTCGGCGCGTTTCCGCAGCGCACAGCGTGATTTCGAAGCCGCGGCGGATTCGATCGATTTCGGCTGATGATTGATCTTGGATGATGCGGAGTCGTTCAGCCGATTCCGTTCCGCTGTGCGCGAACTCGGCGATCATGTCATCGAGACGAGCACAAAGCTCATCGCGCTCGGCGCGAAGTCGATCACATTCTTCGGTGAACGCACGCAACGATGATTCCGAGTCCGCGAGGGTTCGTTCAAGTCGTGTTTTCAGCGACTCACGCTCGGCGGTCGCAGCGGCGAGTTCGGAGACCGCACGATCGGCGCGTGCGACGGATTCCCGTCGGATGCGTTCCACATCCGAGGCGCGATTGTCAAGCGTTTCGCGCTCGGCGGCGAGTTGAGCCGCGAGTTCGGCCAACTTGGCATGCGAGGCTTCAACGATTTTGCGTCGCTCATCGAGTGCAGCTTCACGATTCTTGAGTTGTCCGGCGACGGACTCATGCTGTGCGGCAACCGCGCGAATGCGGCGAAGCATCTGCTCTTCAAGATCGCGGAACGAGAGGTCCGCCATCGGATCGGGTTGGAGCGATTCCGAGGACATGAAGACTCCAGAGAAGCTCGACGAGCCTCTGCGGGAGGTATCGGCGGGGTCGAAGACCGACTGAACGTCAAAGACGGAATTTCAGGAATAACAGGCATGAACCGCAACCCGGCGTATACAGTGAACCCGCAAGAGGGCCTGAAATCCCGCCTGGAATGCGGATTTTCGGGATACAGAAGGGTTGTATCCATGTCGAACGCCACCACGGGTGAGTTGAAGACGATTGAGTTGGCGAACGATTTTTTGCGCCTGGAACTGACGCCGGATCTCGGAGCTGGAGTGGCGCGACTGAAGCTTGTCACCAAGTCGGGCGAACTCGATGTCTGGCGCCCGTCTCCCTCTGACGCCCACCACTTCAATCAACTGGCCAACTACATTCTCGCGCCATGGTGTAACCGCATCGATGGCGCGGCATTTGATTTCGACGGCCGTCGACACACGCTCAAGTCCAACTGGCATGATGGCACCGCGATTCACGGCGATGTGAATCACAGAGCATGGAGACTGACGGATCGTTCGCCCGTTTCCGCACGATTCGAATTGCGCGCGGATAGCCGCGAGCGAAACTGGTCATGGCCGTACGAGGCGACGGTGCGATACGAATTGCAGACCAAGTCTTTGCTTGTTGAACTTGAGATTCGAAATCTCGGCGGCAGTCCGATGCCTGCGGGACTGGGCATGCATCCGTTCTGGATGCAACATCTCGGGAATCATGATGAGTGCGCGATCGTCACGATGAATCTTGCGGGCAGATATCCCGTCGATCGCGTGATGGTGACGGGTCCGGCGGTGCGTGAGGATTTGTGTGAAAGACTGAGTGCCGGAGCGACGATCGACGAACCGCTTGATGATGTCTTCTGCGGATTCGAGGGGGCCGAGATCCGATGGCCGAAATCAGGGGTGATCGCGCGAATGACCGCGGGCCCTGAAAATAAACATGCTGTGATCTATCATGAGCCGCCGCACGACTGGTTTTGCCTCGAACCGGTGAGCATGGCGAACAACGGCATTTCGATGCGGACCGTCATTCCCGGAACGGGCGTGCGCGTGGTGAAGCCGAAAGAGACGATGTCATCGTGGTACCGCTTCGAGTTCTTCGAGGAGGCATGAGCCGTGGCGACCTTTCTTTTCAAGACCGAACCGGGAGAGTTTTCATTCAGCGACCTGATGAAAGGCGGCGCCGCTCGATGGGACGGCGTCAGCAACCCCGCGGCGAACAAGCATCTACGTTCGATGCGAAAAGGCGATGACGTGCTTGTTTTTCACACCGGGAACGAGAAGGCGATCGTCGGACTGTGCCGCGCGGTGAGCGACCCCTACGCGGATCCGAAACGACCCGAGACAACCGCCGCGGGTGAGATCAAGTTCGTGGCGATCGATGTCGAAGCGATCAAGCCCGCAAAGGCCCCGGTCACGCTTGCTCAGGTGAAGGCTGACGCTCGGTTCGCCAAGTTTCCTCTCGTCACGCAGGGTCGGCTCAGCGTGATGCCGGTTCCGGAGGCGCTTGATCGCGCGCTTCGAACCATGGCGGGATTGAAATCCTGACTAGCAGCCCGCGTCCCAACGGGTGAAGAACTCAATCACGTCATCACCGTCGACGCCGCCGTCACCGGTGAGATCGGCGGAAGGATCGCCGAAGTCCCAAGCGGCGAAGAAGAGAATCACATCGTCGCCGTCGACGCTCCCGGAGCAGTCGATATCAGTGATGCACACGGCGATTTCCACCGGCTGAGAGATCGACGCGACACCGTTTCGAATCTCAGCGCATCGGATTCTGCCGCGTTCACCGTTGGTCCATGCATGCAAGTTCCAACCGGCGAGATCGGTGATGGTGACCGCTTCGGTATCGACACCGGCGAAGGTCGCGATGAGACGCTGGTTGCGAATGAACGGGCCGTTGTTGAGCGGCGTGAAACCTTCGGGCGAGGAGGGATCCTCGATCTGCCATCGATAGC
>JBKDPX010000164.1:0-13751 GCA_046342165.1 Phycisphaerales bacterium
CGGTGATGTTTCAGGCGCGGTCTCGGATTCCTTCCAGTTCAACCGTCGTCGTGACGAACGTCGCGCGATTGATGGTGACGCGGTCGCGGTCTTCACGGAGACCATCGGACCGGGCAAGATCGTCAGTGTTTCCTTGCTTGACGCAAGTGAAACGGGCCTTGGGGTGCGGAGCTCGGTGCCGGTGGCGCCGGGCGCGGCGTTCTCGCTGATGTCGGACCGTTCGGTCCGGCCGCGACACGTCGGGATCGTCGTTCGATGCGAACGCGAGACCGACGGGTCGTATCGCGTCGGCCTTCGAAGCAAACCTTCGCCGGTCGCCGCCTGAAATCACGAGAAGCGAAACAACAAACTCCCTCGAACTCCGTTACCGGTTCGAGGGGGTTTTGTTTTTCCGAGCGGGTTTGGTGACGCCGAGAATCTTCGCGAGATAGCGACCCGTGTGCGAGCTTTCACATGTCGCCACGGACTCCGGTGTTCCCGTGACAAGCACGGTGCCGCCGCGATCGCCGCCTTCGGGCCCCATGTCGATCAACCAGTCCGCGCACTTGATGACATCGAGATTGTGTTCGATCACGACGAGCGTGTTCCCCGCGTCCGCGAGGCGGTTGAGAACCTCCACGAGTTTGCGGATGTCTTCGAAATGTAGACCCGTCGTCGGTTCGTCGAGGATGTACAGCGTCGAGCCCGTTGATGAATCCACAGGTCCCGCGGCGTTCGCGGTTTTGCCGAGCTCGGTCGCAAGTTTGATGCGCTGCGCCTCGCCGCCGCTGAGTTGCGTGGAGGGCTGTCCGAGTTTGACGTAATCAAGTCCGACATCGTGCAGGCACTTGAGGTAGCGCAGGATCTTCGGATGGTTCTCGAAGAACGCGACTGCATCTTCGACGGTCATGTCGAGCACATCGGCGATGGACTTGCCTCGGTAATGCACTTCGAGCGTTTCGCGGTTGTAGCGTTTGCCGCGACAGACTTCGCATTCAACGTACACATCGGGAAGGAAGTGCATCTCGATTTTCTTGACGCCCTGACCTTGGCAGGCTTCGCAGCGTCCGCCGCCGGATTCGACGCTGACGTTGAACGAGAAGCGTCCCGGTTTGTAGCCGCGGATCTTCGATTCCTTGGTTTGCACAAAGACATTGCGGATGTCGTCGAAGATCCCAGTGTAGGTCGCGGGGTTGCTGCGTGGCGTTCGACCGATCGGTGTCTGATCGACTTCGATGATGCGCAGGAGTTCCTTCGGCCATTTGAAGGATGAGTGGGCACCGGGTTTGTGACGACCGCCGAGGAGATGCTGCTTCGCCGCGGCGAGCAGGATGTCGTTGACGATCGTCGACTTGCCTGAACCGCTGACGCCGGTGACGCAAATGAAGCCGCCGATGGGGAACGCGATGTCGATGTCTTTGAGATTGTTTTGCGTCGCGCCCTTGACGACGATCGCTTTCCTCTCGTTGAGCGTGCGACGCTTGGCGGGAATCGCGATGGATCGACGACCGCTGAGGTAATCGCCCGTGAGCGATGCGGGGTTCGCGCAGATTTCATCGACGGTGCCTTGCGCGACGATGCGTCCGCCGTGGACGCCCGGACCGGGACCGACGTCGAGCACTTGATCCGCGGCGCGAATCATGTCTTCATCGTGTTCGACGACCAGCACGGTGTTTCCGATGTCGGCGAGATGACGGAGTGTTGAGATCAGGCGATCGTTGTCGCGCTGATGAAGTCCGATGGTGGGTTCATCCAGGACATAGGCTGCGCCGACGAGTCCGCTGCCGACTTGAGACGCGAGTCGGATGCGTTGCGCTTCGCCGCCGGAGAGCGTGGCGGTCTTGCGGTCGAGGGAGAGATACTCGAGTCCGACGCCGGTGAGGAAGCGCAGGCGGTTCTTGATTTCCTTGAGGATCGGCTCGGCGATGATCGACTGTTCCTGACTGAGGATGAGTCCGGAGACGAATTCGACCGCATCGGTGATGGCCAGTCCGGAGAACTCGGCGATGTTGAGCATCGATCCGTCTTGCAGCGGCCGACCGATGACGGAGTCGCTGCGATTTCGAACCTCTGCCTTGTGGGAACTGCGCAACTGCACGTGAAGCGCTTCGATACGGAGGCGATCACCGCAACAGGATTTGCATGGCGATTGGCTGAGGAATGTTCCAAGCCATTCCTTCACCCCTTCATTCTCGGTCGAACCCCACCATTCCGTGATGTTGGGGATCACGCCCTCGAACTTGCCGCCGTACTTGGCGATGTCGTCTTTGGTGCGAGAGCCGTGGAGAAGCGCGTGACGCTGCTCGGGCGAGAAAGACTTCACAGGCGCGTGGAAGCTGACCTCGAAGTCCTTGCAAAAGCGTCGGAGTTTGCGGTTGAACCATGCGCGCACGGGACCGTTCTTGTTCCACGCGGCGACCGCGCCTTCGGAGAGGCTGAGCAGTTCGTCGGGGATGACCAGCGATTCATCGAATTCGAGAATCGTGCCTAATCCGTGGCAGCCGGGACAGGCGCCGTGAGGGCTGTTGAAGCTGAAGAGGCGCGGGCTGAGTTCTTCAAGCGCGAACTCGGGGCGCTCGGGGTCCGCGAATTTCGTGGAGTAGGAGGTATCCGACCAACGCGACTGGCCTTGGTCGGTCGATTCGATTGAGACGATCACGGAGCCGTCGGCCATTCGAATCGCGCTCTCGACGCTTTCGGCGAGACGCTGACGAGCGTCGGGTGCGATCACCACGCGATCGATGACGGCGTCGATCGTGTGCTTTTCGTAGCGGCCGAGCGAGAGCGGATTTTCGCCGGGCTCTTTCAAGGCGTCGCGAAGGTCGACGAGTGTGCCGTTGACGCGGACGCGGGTCCAGCCTTGGCCGCTGAGTTCCTCGAGCTTGTCACGATGGAAGCCTTTTTGGCCGCGGATCACGGGGGCGAGGATCATGAGTCGCGCGCCTTGCGGGCGGCTCATGATGTGGTCGGTGATCTGGGTGCTCGTGCTCGCGGAGATCGCGACGCCCGAGCGGGCGAGGATCGTGCCGTCCTTGCGAAGTTTCGTCGGCGCCCATGAGAACGGCGTGCCGCAGCGGGCGTAGAGCAATCTTAGATAATCATAGATTTCGGTCGTGGTCGCGACGGTGGAGCGAGGATTGCCGCCGGCGGATCGTTGCTCGATGGCGATGGTGGGGGGCACGCCTTCCACTTCGTCGACGTCGGGCTTTTTGAGTTGCTCCAGAAATTGGCGCGCGTACGCGGAGAGACTCTCCATGTACTTGCGTTGACCTTCGGCGAAGATCGTGTCGAACGCCAGCGAGCTTTTGCCGGATCCGCTGAGGCCCGTGATCACGACGAGTTGATCACGCGGGATCGTGACATCGATGTTCTTGAGGTTGTGTTCGCGGGCGCCGCGGACGCGGATGACGCGAGAGTCGTGCGCGCGGCGGGAGTTGGCCTGTTGATCAGTCATGCGTGTGAGCAAAGAGTACGAACCGCGCCGCGGGCGGGATTCAGATCGGCGCATGAAAAAACCCGCGGCTTGCGCGGGTTTTGGGTTTCATTCAACGGAAGGCGATTATTCCTCGCCGCCTTCGTCGTCGTGGTGGTCGTCGAGCGACATCTGTTGCTCGATTTCCTTCTCGAGTTCCTCGATGGACTTCTCGGCTTCGACCTTTTCGCCGGCGGCGATCTTGTCGGCGCGTTCCTTCTCAAGCTTGCGTTTGATCGCGTCGACCTTCGCCTTGTCGGGAGAGAGGATGATGCTCGCTTGCTTGCCCATCCAGCGGGGCGTTTGCTCGATCTTGGCGATGTCGGCAAGTTGCGTGGCGACTTCCTTCAGGTTGTCCAGACCGAGTTCGCGGTGCGTGATTTCACGACCCTTGAACCGCTGGGTGACCATCACCTTGTGTCCGTGCATCAGGAATCGACGGGCCTGATCGATGCGGACCTGCACATCGTGCGGGTCGATCTTCACCGAGCGACCGAGGCGAATCTCCTTCATTTCGCTCGCCTTGCTGGCGGCGCGGGTCTTCTTGGCTTTTTGGCTGAGTTCGTACTTGTACTTGCCGTAGTCCATGATCTTGCAGACGGGCGGCCGCGCCTCGGGCGAGATCTCGACAAGATCGAATCCCAATTCCATCGCCTTCTGCATCGCCTCGTTCGTCGGAATCACGCCGATCTGCTCGTTGTCCGGGCCGATCACGCGCACCGGAGTGATCTTGATCATGTGGTTCACGCGGGTGCGTTGAACGGGGCCTGCGTCACGATTGAATCTGCCAAATGAGATAGCCGGTCTCCTTCTTCAAGACATGAACGACGACATCGTCCCGCGCGGAACTTCGCCATTGACGTCGAACTCGTTCGGACGAAGATGCGTCATGACATCAACGCGCCAACGCGGCGCGCGTGTGCCTTTGCATCGGGATTGTCGATTCTCGCATGTGTGCGCATTGCAATCGAGTCAATCAAACGGCGAACGCCTCAGCCCGGAATCGGTGCCCGAGAGGGTTCGTTCCTGACATCATACTAACGCGGTCCATGCGTCGGGGCAAGGGGAAAAAGTCCGCGTTCAAGTGCGCGTCAAAAGCAAAATAATGTTGCCGATCACCGAGATACCCAACGCGATCGCCAGTGCAAGCACCAGAGGCTTACGAACCGGAGGTCCCCCCGCGACCGATGCGCGGATTTCGCCCTCTGCCGCGGCTTCGGCGGAGGCGAGCGTCGAGAGATCGGTGTGCGCAAAGTCCTTGTGCGCGATCGGCGGCGACTGTTTGGCCTTGACGGCTCTCAAATCCGTCAAGAGGTCTTTGCAGTTGCGATAGCGTTCCCGCGCGCTCTTGGCAATCATCATTTCGATGATTTCCGAGATTCCGGAAGACAGCTTCGGGTTCACGTGGTCAGGGGGCACGATCGCGGTCTTCAGGTGCTTGTGCATCACCGCTGACGGGTTCTTCCCGTCGAACGGGACGGACCCCGTCACCATGTGGTAAAGCGTTGCGCCAAGCGAGTAGATGTCCGCCTGCGGTCCGATGTTGATCTCACCTCGGATTTGCTCCGGCGAGATGTAATAAGGGGTTCCGAAGGCGCGTCCCTGTTCTGCTTCAGCGGCTTCTTTGTCGGAGATCGCGCGCGCGAGACCCATGTCGGCGAGTTTGGCGACTCCACCGGTGGTGATCATGAGGTTTTTCGGTTTCACATCGCGGTGAATCAGCCCTTTGGAGTGGGCGTGATCGAGCGCTTCGGCTATCTGAATCGCGATGTCGAGGGCTTCGGGTTCTTGATAGCGCTTGCTTTTGACGATCTCGTCATAGACCGTGCCGCCTTCCACGTACTCCATGACGAAGTAGTGGAACTCGCCGGCCTTGCCCACATCGTACGCCTGCACGATGTTCGGATGGTTCAACTGCGCGGCCGAGCGCCCTTCGGCGTAGAAACGCTCAATGAATTGCGGGTTTCCGGTGAACTTGCGCGGCAAGACCTTGATCGCGACCATCCGGTCGAGACTCAGTTGCTTGGCCTTGTAGACCGTTGCCATCGCGCCCGCACCGAGTTTGTTGATGACCTTGTATCCCGGAATCTGTTGTCCGGATTTTTCAGCCTGCGCAACTTCGCGCAGTCGCGCCATCTGGCGACGCGTGACATAGTCGTTATCGACGAGCAGTTCCAGTAGCGACCGTTGGTTCTGGTCTTCCGCGAGCTGGCGCGCGAGTTCCAGACAGTGGCGAACTTCCGCCGCGGTCGCCAGTCCCTGATCGATGACCAGTCGCCCGACCATGGTGTCGATATTGGGTCCCTGCTTGGCGATTTCTTGTAGGACCTCCTCGGCGGTCGGTCCGGTGATGCCCGTGGAACCCATCGGTCCGGACTCGGACTCCGTGGCGGGCTCGGAAGGACCCGGCGCCGCATCGGACTTCGACAGCGGCGATGTGTCGAACGGATCGGGTTGTCCTTTGGGGTCCGGCATAGGGGTTGGTCAAGGAATTCACGAACGGAGGAGGGTAGCGACGGATGGCGAAGGAGTCGAAACAGTATGTAATACCGCTGGCAACTACCATCGCCGTCCGTTCGCTTTCCGTTCGGGTTCGGGCGGCGACGAATCGGGTGGCATCCGTCTATCGGTTCGATGCGAAAGATGATACCATGGACGTGGCGAGATTCCTCGCTTTGTATCGCGCTCGGGCACGGCGCGTTCGGACGGGCCGTGCGTGGTCACGGAAGGATCCTGATATGTACCGAATCAATCGCAAAGGTTTTACGTTGATCGAACTTTTGGTGGTCATCGCGATCATCGCGCTGCTCATCGGCATTTTGCTCCCGGCCATCGGCAAGGCGCGCCTCGACGGCCAGCGCACCGTGAGCCTGAGCAATCTGCACCAAAACTCACTCTACATGGGTTGGTACAGCCAAGAGAACAAAGAGGAATTCCTCAATCCGTTCGCGACGACCGATCGCGGCAACTTCCCGTGGGACGATCGTTGCGTCGTGTTCGAACCTCTCGGCATCGCTCAGCGCAACGGCCACCCGCCCTACGCGTATGCGTGGGATTACGGCGCGGGCGTGCAGAGCAACCAAGGCACCGAGACCTACTCCTATCACTGGCTGAGCCACATGCTCTTCGGTGACAGCGATGTTTCATCGCGCGCGATTTCAGGATTCGCTCCCGCGGATCGCGGCATGACGCTGTTCATGCGCGAACTGCAGAGCGGTAACGCGCAGACCGACTACTCGTGGATCTTCCCGGTCTCGTATTGGTATCCCCCGGTCTTCTGGCAGGATCATCAGCGCCGCTACAGCATCACCAACGGCATCGCCCGTCCGACCGCGGCGACCGTCAACAACTTCTTCATTCGTCGCAATCGCATTTCGGATGTCACCATCTCCAGCAAGAAGGTGTTGATGTTCGAGCGCGGCGACTTCTACAGCAAGGGCCGCGGCACCACGAAGATGAAGCAGTGGAACACCCCCAACGCCAAGACACAGGTTTGCATGGTTGACCTGAGCGCCAAGTCTCAATCGATGGCGGATGTGATTTCGCGTACGACGGCGAACGCCAATACCTTGACCGCGACCACGCCGGGTGAACTCTTGGCGCCTCAGGGTTCGTGGAACCCGCCGGCGAACGAACTGCAGTACTTCTTCGAGTTCACGGGCGATCCGTTGGCGAGCCAGTTTGAATTCGACATCACACCGCCCAAGCCCGCTTACTTCTGGGCGACTCGTTTGGGCATCAAGGGAGTGGATATCCCGTGAGCGACTTTGAATCCAAAAAGAAAAAGATCACGATCGCCCTCGCGGTGGTCGCCGTGCTTGCAGGCGCGGTCATCTACATGAACTTCTTCGGAGGTGAGCCGGAGAAGGCCGCCGAACCCACGGCCGCCGAAAAGCGAGCTGCGGAGATCGAGGCCCAACGCGCCGCTGCGGAGGCCCAGGCGCCTGCGCAACCTGCGGTTCCGGATCTTCCCAAGGAATCGCGACCGAGCAAGGGCGCGACCAAAGCACGCTGAACAATGAAGTTCGATCGACCATCGGCCTCGCACCATGCGGGGCCGATTTTCTTTTTCACTTGCCGATGCGCTTGGCCAACAGGAACGCCATCTCAAGCGATTGCTGATAGTTCAGGCGCGGATCACAGCGTGACACATAATTCGTGTTGAGATCGGACTCGCGCACGCCCGCGGCGCCGCCGATGCACTCCGTGACATCCTCGCCGGTCAGTTCAAAGTGCACGCCACCCAAAGGAACGCCGACTTGGCGATGAACTTCGAGCGTCTCCTCCAATTCGCACAGGATCGCATCGAATGATCTCGTCTTCACTCCGGCGCCCGTGGTCATGCCGTTGCCATGCATCGGATCGCAGATCCACACCACGCGTTCGCCCGCGCCTTTGATGGCGTCGACAAGTTTCGGAAGCACTTTGGGCGCGTTCCCCGCACCCATGCGCGTGATGAATACGAGTTTGCCGGGTTGACGATCGGTGTTCAGCACTCGAGCGAGCGACAAGACCTCGGCCACTGTTGCGCTCGGACCGATTTTCACGCCAACGGGGTTCCGAATGCCGCGGAAGTACTCGATGTGCGCGCCATCGATCGCTCGCGTGCGCTCGCCGATCCACGGCATGTGCGTCGTCAGGTTGTACCAGCCGTCGCGCCGCGGCACGCGCCGGGTTTGGGCCTCTTCGTAGTTGAGGTGCAGACCCTCATGGCTCGTAAAGAACTCCACGCGGGTGAGATCATCGACCGTCCGCTCGCCGAGCGCTTCCATGAAGCGAAGTCCGTCGGCGAGGTTCGCCGTCATGCGTTCGTATTCCGCGCGCACGGATGCGGGCAGTGAATCACGCTTGACGAACGACAGATCCCAATACTCGGGATGGTGCAGATCCGCGAAGCCGCCCTCGGTGAGCGCGCGGATGAAATTCAGGGTGAGCGCGGCGTGTTTATAACTTTTCACAAGAAGCCACGGATCGGGCCGACGAGCATGCGCCGTGAATTCATCGTGATTCACGAGATCGCCGAAGTAACTCGGGAGCGTGACGCCGTCTCGGGTTTCGGTCGGCTTCGAGCGAGGCTTCGCATACTGGCCCGCGAACCGTCCGATTCGCACCACCGGTCGCTTGCCGCCGTGCACGAGCACAAGTGACATCTGCAGAAGAATCTTGAGTTTGTTGGTGATCAGTTCGCTCGTGCAATCGGAGATGCTCTCGGCGCAGTCGCCGCCCTGCAAGACGAATCTCCTGCCTGTTTCGGCATCGGCGAGCAACGCGCGCAGATGTTCGATCTCCCAACTGGTCACCAGCGGCGGCAATGACGCGAGATCGCGTTCGGCGCGCTTGAGTTCGTCCGCGTTGTCGTAGACGACTTCCTGAGCGCGAGCCTTGTCGCGCCATGTGGACGGCGACCATTGAAATGTCGGATCGGCGTTGTTCACCTTTGATGGTAAGCACTCAAAGCCGACTCGTGCGCCGCGATGAAGGCGGCACACGCGCCCTTGAAGTCGAACTGCCGCGAATGCACGAAAGCGTTGCCTCCGATTCGTCGCAATTCCGCGGCGTTTGACATCAGGTTCACGACACGCTCGATCCACGCCGTGCGGTCTTCCGCTCCGATGACGAAGCCCGTTTCACCGTTACGAATCACGCCTTGCGGTCCGCCTTGATCGGTGACGATTACGGGGAGGCCGGAAGCCTGCGCCTCAATCACGACTTGTCCGAGCGTATCTGTGACAGACGGGAAAAGGAACAGGTCCGAAGATGCATATATCGCGGCTAATTCGTCACCGTGTCGGAAGCCCGTGAAATCCGTCGCGTGATCGGCGAGCGCCGAGTGCATCTCATGTCGATACGGGCCGTCGCCGACGATCGTCAGTCGCGCATCAATGCCGCGGCGCGTCAGTTCCGCAGCCACACGGGGCCAGATGTCGGTCAACACATGCAGGCCTTTTTCGACGCTCACTCGTCCGACATAGAGTGCCCTGACCTCAGCCGGTTGTGCGCCGATCCGGTCAAACACATGAGCGTCTTTTCTTCCCGGACCGAATCGAGAAAGATCGATTCCCGCACGCATGCGGAGGATGCGATCGGGATCGACGCCAAGATTGCGGAGTGAGCATTCGTACTCCGCGCTTCGCGTAAAGACGAAGTCAAATGGCTGATAAAACCAACTCATGACACTTTCGCACACGCGCGTGAGCGATTCCTTGCGAATCAGTCGATCGATGTATTCAGGAAAGTCCGTGTGATACGTGCCCAGCAGCGGAAGTTTTTTCCGTCGAGCGAACATCCGGCCCAATGTGCCGACGGGGCCGGGGGTCGAGACATGAATCACATCGGGTTTCAGTTCGCATGCGCGTCGCCACATCTCGATCAACGGAGGCACCGCAAGCGCAAGCTGCGGATATGACGGCATCGCCGTTGAAAATACCGGACGAAGATTCAGTATGTTCGCCAGCGGCGGAGGCGTGAACGGAGTGGAACACATCACATGAAGATCAACGCCGGTGCGAATCGCCTCACGGGCGGTATCGCCGATGAATCGCGATACGCCGTTGACATCCGCCACGGTGTCCGTGAAGAGCACGATGCGCACAAGCAAGCGTAGAGCGGCGTACTGTTGCACAAGATGAAGTTCATGTCAGTTCATCGTCACCGAGCGGTTCGGTCCTGATGTCTGACGATTCGCAAGGAAGTTCCGATGTCCCGCATCCCTCAAGTCGATCCCGCGACCGCCACCGGTCGCGCCAAGGAAATCTTCGACGGCCCGCTCAAGGGCAAGTACTTCAACATCTTCAAGTCCATGGCGGCGAGCCCCTCGGTCCTCGACGCCTACCTCGGCATGTCCGGCGCTCTCGCGAAGACATCGCTGTCTCCCAAGGAGCGCGAAGTCATCCAACTTGCCGTCGGAGAGGCCAATAACTGTTCGTACTGCGTCGCCGCGCACACCGTGATCGGCATGGGCGCGGGTTTGACGGCTGACGAAGCGGTTTCCGCTCGCCGCGGCACGATGCGCGATGCCAAGCTTGATGCTCTCGCCAAGTTTTCCCTTGCTTTTCACGAGAAAAAAGGCTTTGTGTCCGAAGCGGACATCGCCGCATTCATCGCCGCGGGATATTCACTCGAGCAGATGGGCGAAGTCGCTGCTGTCTATGCGCTCGCCGTCTTCACCAATTACTTCAACCATTTGAACGACACACCTCTTGACTTCCCCGCCGCGCCTGTGCTTTAATGTGTTCGTTGACGTTGCCCCCTCCAAGGCCCGTGAGCCATCTCGGCTCCGGGCCATTGTTGTTTTTGGGGAATGGGGAATAGGCGACGGGCAGTAGATGAACAAGAAAGAAGCGGAGCGTGATGCTCCGCTTCTTCTCGTTTTGTGAGTTTTCGATTTTCGCTTTCTCGAGTGATCGCGAAAGCGATCACTCGGTCACGCCAACGCCGCGGCGCCGGAGATGATTTCGGTGAGTTCGGTGGTGATCTGCGCCTGACGCGCGCGGTTGAACTTGCGCGTGTAGAGCTTGCCCATCTTGCCGGCGTTATCGGTAGCGGACTTCATCGCCACCATGCGCGCGACGTGTTCGCTCACGATCGCATCGTTGAAGGCTTGGAAGAGTTGCGCCTTCACTGCGGCCGGGAGCAGATCGTCGAGCAGATCCTGTGCGCCGGGGGTGAATTCGTAGACGGAGGCGGGGCCGGACTTGGAAGTCGCGGCGGCCTTGTTTTCAGCCTGGAACGGCAGGAGTTGCATGACGGTGGGGGCCTGACGCGCCGCCGAGATGTACTTCATGTACACGATGCGGACGGTCGAGATTTCACCGGCGAGGAATCGCTTCATGAACTCTTCGGCGAGTTCGCGCACGGCGTCGTACGACGGCTTGTCGCCGAACTGCTGGTGGTGCTGAGAGATCGGAATGTTGCTGAAGCGAAGGAAGGACAAACCCTTCTTGCCGACGAGTTCGATCTCTCCGGCCTTGGCGTTCGCGTTGGTGCGGAAGAGTCCCATCGCCTGACGAAGCACCGCACCGTTGTAAGGACCGCAGAGTCCGCGATCGGAGGTGATGACGAGCGTCAGTTCCTTGCCGTTCGTCGAAGCGCGGAGCAGGGGGTGCGTCGCGTCGTCGCCGAGCGTGGCGGAAAGTTGCGTCACGAGTTCAAAGAGCGTTTCGCTGTACGGCTTGCCCGCGACCGATGCCTGCTGGGCGCGTGCGAACTTGCTCGTGGCGATCATCTGCATCGTCTTGGTGATGCGGCGGATGTTGCCGACGGCCTTGATGCGCTTCTTGATTTCCCGTGTCTTTGCCATAGGGAGACAACGATAGGCCGCCGGAAGGGAAACGTGGCGACCACGCCCGGTTCAGAAACACCAAACAAAAAACGAATGGGTCAGTTCCCGAGGCGTAGTCCGTCATACGCGAGCCACATTCGCTCGGGCAAAGACTCCGAGGTCTCTTGGTGGGGCAGTTCTTGAGCCATGTGGACGAAGTACGTCCGGTCGGAATCGACGCGCGAGGCGACGCTGACGGCCTCTTCGAGCGTGAAGTGGGTGGGATGCTTGCGATGGCGCAAGGCGTCGAGGACGAGCGTCTTGAGGCCCGAAAGCAGGGTCCAGGATTCGGGCGGGATTCCTGAGACGTCGGTGCAGTAGGCGAGCGGCAAAAGCTCGCGCACCTCGGGCGCGGCATCCGGGCCGGGATCGATCCGATAGCCGAGAATCGGGAGCTTGCCGTGGAGCAGTCGAAACGGGGTGACGCGTAGACCATGGATATCGAGTTCACGCGCGTTGTCGATATCGCTCGCGGGGAGAGTCCAGGGAATCAGGTTCGCGACAAATGAATCGTTGACGTTGCGATGGCTCTCGAAGATGTGCTTGTAGACGCGCCGGATGTTCTCCATCGCGTGCTCATCCGCGTAGATCGGGATCGACTCTTGTTGCACCGCGTTGAAGCGGCGAAGTTCATCCATGCCCCAGATGTGATCGACATGGTTGTGCGTCACCAACACGGCGTCACAGCGCTTGATGCAAAAGCGCAGCGCCTGTTCGCGCAGGTCAGGCCCCGCATCAAACAGAATCGTTCGAGGCTTACCGCCGGAATCCGTGAATTCCAGTGCGGCCGCAGTCCGTAGTCGACGATCACGCGGATCGGCGCTCATGCACACCGCGCAGTCGCATCCGATCATCGGAACGCCTGACGAAGTGCCGGTGCCAAGAAAGGTGAATCGCATCGATCAATCGTTGAAGTTGTCGTATTTCAGAAAGTCTTTCACGTCCTGCTCGGTCGGGTCCGCGGATTCCCAGGCGATTTGATACATCGCTTCGAGCGAGCGCGCCGCATCCGCGAGTCGTTCCTTGATGAACGCCTTGCCCTTGTCTTGCTCAAGCTCGCCGCTCTTCTTGAGTTGATACAGCGGCTCGACCTGCGCGAATGAACGCTTGAGCTGAGCGATGATGTCATCCCACGGATCAAGCGGATTCAAGGTCGCATCGAAGGTCGTGCCTTCGGCGATCGCCTTCGCATCGAGCTTGTGCTTTTTCACGATCGCGCCGTCGATATACGAGTGAATGCCGCGATCGGTCGTGTATCCGTTGGGATTCGCACCTTCCCAGCCATGGTGATGTCGCGTGGTGTGCAGCGGTTGAGCGCAGTCGCCGACCAAGTGACTGAGCACGCCCATGTTGTACATGGCGTTGGCGCGAGCCATCTTCAACTGCTCGTCACGCGCGGGTTGATTCAGCTTTTCAAGAATGCGAACGGTCTTGAACGCGTTTTGCACCTTCGCGTACTGCTCCGCCATGCCGTATGGCAGAAACCCCGGCCATTCGTTCACCTTGAGCGGATCGCGCGCGCTCGAGATCGGGCGGCCCTTGAATTCCTTGCCGGCGCGTTCGCGCGCAAGCGTCAGTTCGCGCACGAATTCGTAACGCAGAATCGGCATCGAATCCACGGTCATGCCGAAGGGTTCGAGATCCTCGAGATCGATGTAATGATCGGGATTGTTGAGATGATTGAGTTGCGCGATTTTCGAGCCGCGCCAGCGATCCGGTACGACGGCCTGATCAGCCACCTGTGCGATCGTGGATTGATCCTTGAGCCAGCCGGGCACGGAGTCCGGCAGACCTTCCATCGCCGCGACGGTGATCGCGCGATGGCCTGCGGAATCCCAGGCGAACGACGTTGTGCCGAGTGCGGCGACCGAAACGACAAAAGCGCGCGCGGTGTTCATGGCTGAACAGTATGGAGCAGAACCGCGGGAGCGAGCGGCGAAAAGCGAAGAACCACAAGCACGGGAAAGGACTATCGGATGC
>JBKDPX010000165.1:0-2520 GCA_046342165.1 Phycisphaerales bacterium
GACCTCTCTTGCGGTGCTGGGACAAGCGATGTCGCAACTCGGTCTGTCCGCGAGAGCGTTCGACAAAATCCGGCGAGTGGCGCGAACGATCGCGGACATCGAAACGAGCGAACGAGTGCAATTGCATCACGTGACGGAAGCGATCGCGTATCGGTTGTTGGATAGGAAGTGAAAGAGGGCCTTAGGCCGGGGGCCATAGGCCGTTGTTGGTTTGGGTGGAAGGAAGGTGAACGAAGGTCAAGTGCGGGGGGCCGTGAGCCGTTGTTGGATTGGGTGGTGGAAGAAAGGTTGCGAAACACGACTCGTCTACGGCCTTCGGCCTCGGCACTATGGCCTTCACAACATCTCTACATTCCGAGCAATCCCGATTTCCACGCCGCATACACCACCGGCGGGATCAACAGCGCACTCAGGACGTCCAGCAGGAAGCCGGCGCGCATCATTTGACGGACGGAGACGCGGCCGGTCTGGAAGACAAGTGCGTTGCCGGCTGTGCCTGCGGGAAGCATGAAGCCGAGACTTGCGGACAACGCCAAGGTGACCAGCAACAAGATCGGCGGAATCTCAAGACCTTTGGCGATCGCACTGACGATCGGCATTCCCATCGCCACCAAAGCCGTGTTGTTCGAAAACTCGGTGAGAAACACCGCCGCGAAGCTCACGGCGAACATCACACCCAGCACATGAACACCTTGAAGTCCTTCGCCTGCGACGGCGATGCTCGCGGCAAGTCCTGAAGACTCGAGTCCGGCGGCAAGACTCAACCCGCCGCCGAAGAGAAACCAGATCCCCCACGGCACTCGCGCCGCTGTGCGCCACGTCAAAATCGGTTCACTTCCGACACCGCCGGAAGGCACGAGCGCGAGCAGAAAAACCGCCGCCATCACAATTACCGCATCATTCACTTTGTGTACTGAGCCGCAGAGCCACGCGATCACCGTGAGCGCGAAGATGATCAGCGTGCGGATCTCCGCCTTCGACATCGGGCCGAGGTCCGCCAGCTTTGCATCAATCACCTCGCGTACGCCTTCGATTCGCTTGCCGTCGACTCGGAAGGCGAGCTTCGTCAGCACCAACCAAGCGACGGGCACAAACACCAACACCACCGGCACGCCGAGCTTCATCCATCCGATGAAAGTGAGGGGATACTCCAATTCGGCGCGCACGAACGCCGCGAGTTGCGCCGTCGGCGGCGTGCCGACGAGCGTTCCGACACCGCCGATACTCGCACCGAAGGTAATGGCGAGCAAAAGCGCCGCCGAAAAATCCGATCGAGCCTTGTCACTCATCGCTCGATTGGAATCGACGACCATGGCGACGCTCAGCGTGACCGGGAGCAACATCGCCGTGGTCGCGGTGTTCGAAACCCACATCGAAATGAACGCACTGACCGCGAGAAAGCCGCCGACCAGGGAGGCCGGACGCGCTCCCACCACCCGCATCAAGTTCAGCGCAAGTCTTGTGTGCAGATGCCAACGCTCCATCGCCGCGGCGAGCAAAGTTCCGCCGACCAGCAGGAAAACCAGAAAGTTCGAGTATGGCTTGGCGGCGTCCTCCATCTTCATGACACCAAGCAACGGAAAGAAGATGAGCGGGATCAGCCCTGTGATCTCGAGCGGGGCCGCTTCGGAGATCCACCACACACCCATCCAAACGGCGACCCCGGCGACGATCGAAGCGTTGCGCTCGAGCCCCAATGTGGAGGCGACCCACGCACTCAGCAACGCCAAGATCGGACCGATCATGACCAGCGCGATCCTTCGCGCGGACATTCGCGTGTCGTGGCCCGGTTCATCGTGTGAGTATGGATGAGTCATGTCAGCGTGCTCCGAGTCGAGAGACCACGACCGCGAGGAATACCAGCCCGAACGCCGCGAGGTCGTTCCAACGGAGTCTCTCCTTGAGAACCAAGGTCGAGAACACCGCGAACACGACAAGCGTGATCGCTTCTTGCACGATCTTGAGTTGCGGAGCCGTGAATGGTCCTCCGTGATCGATGTGACCGAGGCGGTTGGCGGGAACTTGCAGGCAGTACTCCGGCAGCGCGATCAACCAGGAAATCCCGATCGCCATCACCAGACCCCACGAGTGCTTCTTGATGTGGTAATACCAAGCCGTGGTCATGAAGGCGTTGCTGGCGGTCAAGAGCAATACGGTGGAGAGCCAACGGGGGATCATGCAGAGCAGAATAGCGAACGACCGCTTACCCCAACGCCTATCATTTGTTCGGGTTTCGTGAGCATGATTCGCTCGCGGCTTGACGCGGAGCGGGGAAACGACGAAACTGCGACCCCTGCGGGAAGGTATTCAAAGTGCTACCGTACCCGCGGGGGCTTGATCTTCGTTTCTGATTTGTTCAGAGCAGCTGATCGAGGTTGAAGGAACGAAACTGGAGTATTCGCATGGCCGGTCGGAGCAGTTCGGGAATCGGTGTCGGAATCGCGGTCACGGTGCTTTCACTGTCGACGCTGACACTTTTCGTGTTCACGACGGTTTTCTTCAGCAAGTACAAGGATCGTG
>JBKDPX010000166.1:0-1413 GCA_046342165.1 Phycisphaerales bacterium
GTCGCGGACGCGATCAACCTGATCAAGGCTGAACAACAAGGCGCCTGATCCCCTCAGGAACTCGTTTCGCGGCTTGCGCGGAGGACGATCGGCTTGTCGAATACCTACGGAAACACCTCGCATCGTGTGGTGATTACCGGGTTTGGTGCACTCACCAACCTTGGACTCAACGCCGCGACGACCTGGGACTCGATGAAGTCCGGGAAGACCGGCATCAGTTCCATCGAGGGTGATGAGTTCACGTCATACGACCGTGAGCATTGGGATGTCACCATCGCCGGCCAAATCAAGGGTTGGGATGTCGGCACCGTGCTTGATCCCCGGGAAGCCAAGCGACTCGATCGCTTCGCGCAACTCGGCATCGGCGCGGCGCACGAAGCAGTGATCCACTCGGGCATCGACTTCAGCAAAGAAGATCCCGAACGCTGCGGTGTTGTCGTCGGCTCGGGTGTCGGCGGAATCTCGACGATCGAAATCGGTGTCAATGCCCTTCGAGATCGCGGCCCGCACCGCATCAATCCGTTCACCGTTCCCCGCTTGATGGCGAACGCCGCTGCGGGCAATATCTCAATCCGCTACAACCTTCAAGGCCCCGCCTCCTGCCACGCGACGGCGTGTGCCAGCAGCGGTCATGCCATCGGTGATGCGATCAACTATCTCCGGCGCGGCTTGGCGGATGTCGTCCTCGCCGGCGGTGCGGAGGCGGCATGCACGCCGCTGTGCGTCGGAGCCTTCATGGTCATGAAGGCTCTCTCGGCTCGCAACGATGACCCTGCACGCGCGAGTCGACCCTTCGACAAAGATCGCGATGGCTTCGTGCTGTCCGAGGGTTCCGCGATGTTCGTACTCGAAACCGAGGAACACGCCAAGAAGCGCGGCGCGACGATCTACGCCGAACTGGTCGGCTTCGGAAACTCCTGCGACGCGAGCCACATCACGGCGCCCGACGCGGAAGGCTCCGGCGCTGCACGTGCCATGCGAATGGCGATGCGCGATGCCGGCCTGAACCCCGATTCGATCGACTACATCAACGCGCACGGCACCAGCACTCCACTGGGCGACAAGGCGGAAGTCGCCGCTGTTCTTCGCGTGTTCGGAGACCACGCCAAAAAATCATCGAACGGCAAACTGTTGATGAGCAGCACCAAGAGCATGCACGGCCACTGTCTTGGCGCCAGCGGCGCGGTCGAACTCATCGCATGCATTCATGCGGTTCGCGACGGTATCATCGCCCCGACGATCAACCTGGAAAACGCGGACGAGGGATTCGATATCGATCTGGTCCCCCACCACGCCCGCCAGAAGGCCGTGCGCTATGCGATGAACAACACCTTCGGATTCGGCGGCCATAACGTCACCCTGATCGCCGCGCGTTACGACGGCTGATGGCTTCACAACTCAATCGGATTACCC
>JBKDPX010000167.1:0-13954 GCA_046342165.1 Phycisphaerales bacterium
GTCAGCGTGTACGAATCGGATTTCGGAACATGCCGCGTCGTGCTTTCGCGATGGATGCCGACGGACTCGGTGTTGTTCCTGGATTCATCGCGGGTGAACGTGATGCCGCTGGCGGGTCGAACGTTCCAGTACCGGTCGCTCTCGAAGACCGGGGATGCGACGGCGGGTCAGATCGTCGGTGAATACACGCTGGAGCTTCGCAACGAGAACGCGCACGGCATGGTGCGCGGGCTGAGCGCGGCGTGATGTTTGATGCGAGGAGACTTGCGGGTCTCTCGCGCGCGGGGCGGTCCGGAGGGAACCGCCCCCAGCGCTTCGGACTTGCGAAAACGAGGGGAATGACATGGGTGTTTTTGCGAATGACCGGGATTTGTTGGTGTTTGCGCCGAATGTGTTTCGTGACGCATCGTGGCTTGCGGCGCGACTGTACAAAGGAGTCGCGGGTTTCTCCGGAAACTTCATGACGGCGCCTTCGGATGTGAATCTCGGAACGCTGGGTGTCGCATCGGGCGGCGTCGTCGTCACCGGTGCGACGACGTACGAGATTTCCGGAGCACCGATCGGAAATCGAATCGTCGTCTCAAGGCTCCGTGGATCGATCAAAGAGCCGATTCTCCCGCCGACGGCGATCTCGGGAGCGGAGGTGACGATTCCGACATTTCGCGCACAGATCGCTTCGGTCGAATCCGCGTTGATGCGATGGCTGGGCGTCACGGAAATCTCATCGGCATCGTTCAAAGTGATGAACCCTGAGGCGCTGCGTGATGTCGCGGTGCTTCGAACACTCTTGATGGTGTACGGCGCGCTGGGTGAATCCGGAGCGAAAAACGAATTCGAGCGTGAACGATTTGCGGTGTTGAAGCACATGGAGCGAAGCGCGGTGCGTTCATGTGTCGTTTCGATTGATACGGATAACGACGGGCATGCGGATGAACTGCGTTCATTGGCGATGATGCAGATGGTTCGAGGATAAGGGGGATGCGATGCTTGCGATCGTGCCGGAGCGTGTGTTGTTCGCGGGCGGTGAACTCAAGGGGGTGCGTGTCGCCGCCGTTTCTCGCATCGCGGTGCGCCCGATCACCGAGTATTCGGAGCAAGGGCCGCACTGCGTGTTCGCGGATGTCGCGGAACAGCGCACGCGCGTGAATGTGGTCACGCCTCTCGGAGGCGATGACATCAATCCGCCTGCGATCGCGACCAGCGGTGTGCTTGAGATAAGGATGGCTCGAAGTCCCGGTGCGGATTCCCGGAAGGAGATTCGTATGTTGGCGGTCGTGACGCAAGTGACCTATCGAGCGACATCGGTCGGCGCGGATCGCACCGTCGAATTCGAAGCGTTGTCCGTCGATGGAAGAACAGATCCCGTCAGCGTCGTGGAACTTGATTGAGGTGAATCATGAGTTCTTATAAGGGTGAAGATCTCTTTGGCTCGGGTCCGCATCGATTTCGGAGCGGTTGGTTCGGCGAGACCGTCGTACCCAACATGGCGATCGGTCGAATCGATTCAGGCTCGACGCCGATCGGCCCGGCTGAGTCCGACATCTTCGTGGAGGGGCGGCTCGTTGGAACAACATGGGCTCAACTCAAGTCGCGCCTTGATGCCATTACAGGATCACTCGATTCGCCGCCGACGCCCGGGACGCTGATCGATGGACGCGGCGTCGTTCACCAGAACATGTCGCTGATTCGATTTGAGCCCGTGGGAAGGGTGGATGCCGGACGCGTGTACTCGCAGGCGTTTTTCGCGGTGTTTCGACGGTTCGGTGTGTAGCAGGCCCATGAACGGGCGGTTCGGGGAAATTTCGGGAAAAGAGAATGCGGACAAAAGTCGTGGCTCTTGAACGCCGATTCGTACTTCAGCGGGAAGTCCTTGAGGGCCGACCGAGGGAGCACAACGATGAGCGTGTTGACCCATGAAAAAGAGCAGATCGTCTCCGGAGCAATCCGGGAGATCAGCCATATCGCGACTCTTCCCGAGATCACGATGAAGATCGTCGAGCTCGTCGAGGATCCCAAGAGCACGGCGCAGGACTTGCATCGCGTGATCTCGAACGATCCCGCGTTGTGCAGCCGCATCTTGAAAGTCGTCAACTCAAGTTTCTACGGATTGCCGGGACAGATCGGCTCGATCAATCGAGCCATCGTCATGCTCGGCCTCAACGCGGTGAAGAACATCGCGATCGCGGCGTCGCTCGCGAAACTGTTCCGCGGCGGAGAATTGACCGCCAATTTCTCGGCCCGCGATCTTTGGACACACAGCAACATCACGGCTGCGGGCGCGAAACTGATCGCCAACTCGCTGCGCATCGGATTGTCGGATGAAGCGTTCCTTGCGGGATTGATTCACGACATCGGTGTGATGGTCGAGATGCAGTACGACCGCACCAAACTGATCGAAGTCTTCCGCTCCACAGGAGCCGATGACAAGGGCGTTCCCGCGAACGACATGCTCGCGTGCGAGAACGCGGTCTTCGGTGCGACGCATCAGGAATTCGGCGCCGGATTGTGCGAGAAATGGAAGTTCCCCAAGAGCTTCGCGCTCGTCACGGGATTCCATCATCGTCCGATGGAACTTTCTTCGGATAACCGCACGCTCTCGTGCATCGTCTACGTCGCCGACAGGCTCGCCGCTGAAACAGGCCAGGGATTCCGTCAGGATCTTCTGAACACCGAGATTGACGCGGCGGTTCGCGATGAACTCAAGCTGACCGATATGAAAATCGAAGAGCTCCGCAAGACGCTCCACGAGAACCTCAAGGACCTTACCCAGCTGCTCAGCTGAAGCGGCTGAAAACGATCTCTCTCTTTCTCCCTCCGGGCGGTCAGGTCGAAAGACGTGACCGCTCTTTCGTTGGCCTGCGACGTATTACAGGACGCACGAAATCATCGTTGGCGAATCGCCGATAAAGACGTATGCTTGAGCTCTCGTGGGGCTCGAGTTCCGTTTCGGAGTCGCCCGGATGCGCTTGAAGACCTTTGCTTTGTCGCTGCTCGCGTGCGCCTGTGCGCATGGACAGGTGTTGCCGTCGGGCTTCACGGACACCACCGTGCATGCGGGATTCGATCTCGCGGTGGGAGTCGTGTTCGCCGAGGACGGCCGCGCGTTCGTGTGGGAAAAAGCCGGACGCGTCATCATGCTCGAGTCCGGTGAACAGCACAGTCATGTGGTGCTCGATATCTCGGATGAAGTTCGGAACTGGCGCGACTTCGGACTGCTCGGATTCGCGCTTGATCCGGACTTCCTTTCAAACGGAAGAATATATTGTTCTTATATCGTCGACGCCCATCACTTGATGTATGCGGGAACGCCTCAGTACAACCCCGCGGCTGACGACTATCAGCGCGACTCCATCGGCCGCGTCACTCGATTCGATTTGGATGTCACCGACGATTTCAAGAGCGTCGTCGAAGGAAGTCGGCGGGTTCTCATCGGCGAGACGGTGTCCACGGGAGTTCCGATCACCCATCAATCGCACTCGCTTGGATCGATCCTTTTCGGAGAGGACGGCACACTATTGGTGTCGACCGGCGACGGCGCGAGCTATGACGACGTGGATGTCGGCGGGACGCGCCAAGGCAGTTCCAACACCGCGCTCGCCGACGGCATTCTCACGCCGCAGACGAACGTCGGAGCTTTTCGTGCTCAACAGGTTGACGCGCTGAGCGGCAAGATTCTTCGCATCGATCCGGTGACCGGTGACGGAATCGAAAGCAACCCGTACTTCAATGCCGCGGCGCCGCGCAGCGCTCGTTCGCGAATGTGGTCGTCAGGATTGCGAAATCCGTTTCGAATGGCGATGCGGCCGGGAAGCGGATCGGCGGATCCGACGTTCGCGGATCCCGGAACCTTGTACATCGGCGATGTCGGTTGGTTGAGCTACGAAGAAATCAATGTCGCCGCCGGTCCCGGTGCGAACTTCGGCTGGCCGCTGTTCGAAGGACTCGTCCCGAATTCGACTTTCCAGTCTTATTCGACTGCTAATCCTTTCGCGATCAATCCTCTGGCGGGCGGAGCATGCGCTTCGACGGTTCCGTTTCGCAATCTCATCGTGCAAGACACCTTGGCGCAACCGAGTTGGCCGAATCCGTGCAACGCGGGCGTGCAACTGCCGACGACGCTGGATCGATTCGTGCACACAAGACCCGCGATCGAGTGGGGACGCGCTGTCGGATTCCGTTACGCGGGATATCAAGGTTCGAACGCCGCGGCGTTGAATGTCGGTGCGCCGGGTTCCGGCGTGAGCGGCACGGGTTTCATTCCCGGTGGAACTTCATCGACGGGCGGCGCGTGGTACGTCGGCGGGGCGTTCCCGGCGGATCGTCGAAACAGTTATTACCACGCCGATTTCGTCGGCGGATGGATCCATCAATTCGTCTTCAACGGCGATGATCAGCCGACCGAGGTGAAGTTCTTCGCGAGCGGACTGGGCGCGATCGTTGACGTCGAGTATAACCCGGCGGATCAGAGTTTATATTATCTAGCATTCGGCCCGGACGGCTCGTGTGTGCTGCAGCGGATCAGTTTCGGAATCAACGCACCGCCGGTCGCATCGATGACTCCCGAGACGACCTTCGGGCCGCTGCCTCTGACCGTGAGTTTCTCGAGCGCGGGCAGTGTTGATCCAGAAGGCGGACCGTTGACGTATCTCTGGGAGTTCGGCGACGGAACGACATCGACGGAGGCGAATCCGGTTCACACCTACACGGGACCCGCGGGCCCGCGAAGATTTGATGTGAAACTGACGGTGCGCGACGCGGCGGGAAATCAATCGATCAGACGCGCGCTCGTCAGCGGAAACAACACCCCGCCGAGCGTGTCGATCATCAGTCCCCTGGACGGCGCGACATTCCCTGATGGCGTATTCAACGTATCGCTTCGCGCGCTGCTGAATGACGCGGAGCATTCCGCATCACAACTTTCGTGTCGATGGCAGGCGGAGATTCGGCACAACACGCACGCGCATCCGGAACCAGTGTTGACGGATTGCGCCCCGGATCTCACGCTCGATGGAGGCGGCCACTCCGGAGAGACTTTCTCTTGGGAGTTCCGGCTCACGGTGACCGATGAAGCGGGACTTTCGACGGTCGCGCGCACTTCGATCTATCCGGAGCTCATCGATTGCAACGGAAACGGTCTGTCCGATCTCGACGACATCACCGAAGGTCGCAGCTATGACTGCAACGGCGATGGTGTTCCCGACGAGTGCACGATCGCGCTCGGTATCAGCGGCGATTGCAATCTGAACGGCATTCCTGATGAATGTGACGCGGGCAAGGCGAGCTTCCGAAGATTCGGCGCGGGACCTGAGGATCTGACGATCAACGGCAGCGCGCAGTGGATCGACGGACGAATCCGCTTGACCGCGCCGAACGCGCTCGAGACTGGTTCGGCGATATTGCCCGTAACGGTGCTTCCCGTCATCGGATTCGACATCGGCGCGAAGCTGTTTGCGACCGGTCCGCTCCCGAGTTCCGGAATCTCGATCGTGGCGATGGAGCCGCTCTATTCGAACACGCACATCTTCGGAACATCAGGCCCGGGATACGGCGCGATAGAAGCGGTGTTCCTCACTCGAGCCGGAGGCCAGCAGGACATCGTCGAGATTCGCGCAGACGGACTGACGATCGCAGTCGGCACGCTTCCGTTTGAAATCGCCGACGGAACCGCGCACGCGGTCCGATTCGACGTGACGCCGCAGGGCGCGCGCGTCCGCGTGGAAGATGGAACGGGACAACTCGTGACGATTATCGATCGCACTCGAGTTCCTCGCTGGCGCGTGACGCATCGGCTGTTCGGATTCGGCGCGTCGAACGGTTCCGGCTTATGCGAGTATTCCATTGATGACTTGCGGCTCTATGTCGCATCGGATCTCGACTTGAACGCCAACGCGATCCCGGATCTTTGTGATGAGCAGTCCCAGTTCGATTGCGATGCGGACGGATTCCCCGATGCGTTTGAGCTGTCGCAGGGATTGGTGCTGGACTGCAATGAGAATCTTCGCCCCGATCCTTGTGATATCTCACAGGGCTATTCGACAGACAACAACGGCAACGGCGTTCCCGATGAGTGCGACACCTGTCCCGCTGACTTCAACGGAGACGGCGGCGTCGACGGTGACGATGTGATTTCGTTCTTCGGCGCTTGGGACGCGGGGCTCCTCGCAGCCGATGTCGACAACAGCGGCGGAGTCGATGGCGATGATGTCATCACCTTCTTCACAGGGTGGGATTCAGGGTGTTGATTCGCTCGATGCGTGGTCTGAGTTCGTTCGAATGCATGCGATGCGGGGCCGAAGGAGCGCACGATTCCGTTTTTAGCGGACCGCCGGACATGGAAGAACGAAGTTCTTCACGATTTTTGCAACCTGAAACACCTGTTCAACTTTACAATGCGCGAACAGAGGATTTCAGGGAAGCGGATCATGCTACATGTCAGCAGAGTCGTCGCAGTCGGGATGGCAGCGATGGGTTTCGTTGCAGGAACTCATGCCCAACTGCAAGACTGGTCTAATCTTGGCGGCAACGGTCGAGCGAACGGATTGGTCAACGTCGTCGGGCCCGATGGAGTCGGTTCGTCAGACGTATTGTGGGAAGGCGGCGCGTTCAGTTACATCGCTTGGAATCCGGTGATTGAAGGTCGCCGCGTTTTTGTTGTTCGCCAAAACGCGTTCTCTCCGAACCCGCCTGCAGGCGACTCAAGAATCTACGCGTTGGATCTTGATACCGGCGCAACGCTGTGGACCGCGGACATCCCGTATGAGGCCGGTGATTGGACAACCTGGATCGCGGGAGTGAAAAACGGCAGGGTCTATGCAAGCCGTTCAGGAAACGGCGGAAGTGTGAGCGCACCCGTGTATTGCCTTGATGCGGCGACGGGCGCGGTGATGTGGCACACCGCCGGCGGATCGGCTTCAGTTCCACGACATGAGATTTCCGGTGGCCCGTACTCCGGCGCTGTTTTCGCATCCGACGGCGATTTGATCGTGACATCGACTTTCGCGATCCAGCGAATCGATTCGCAGACGGGCCAGGTGTTATGGAACACCCCGCGCACCGAGCAGGTCGGCAATACATCCGGCCCTGTGATAGAAGGCAATTCGGTTTACATCGCGGATTTGATCCCGGGATCCGGCAATCGCATCGCGATTCGCAAGATCGATGCGACGACCGGAGCATCGTTGTATCGCGGCCCGCTTCTTGGCGGCGTGTTGTTACACAACACACCTTACATCGGTATCGATGGCCGCATCTATCTTCCCTACACGCAGAACAACAACGTGAACGTTGACTTTCTGTACTCATTTACCGACACCGGACAGTCCATCATTGAGAACTGGCATGTCTCGTCAGGAGGAGGCGGCGAGTTTTCAAGATGGGGCGTGGGGCCGGATGGTTCGTTGTATTCAATGTCCTGGACGGGCACTCAGGATTCGACCGCGTCGGGGATTCTCCAGCGACTCAATGCGGCGACCGGCGCAGTCATCGATTCGTACGAGGCGCCGATCACCGGTGACTACATGCAGATTCACATGGCGGTCGACTCTCGCGGCGTGCTGTATGTTTCAAACGGCACGGCGGGCGGTTTCGGCGGCGGTCGATTGTTTTCATTCAACCCGGATCTCTCGTTGCGATGGGAGATGCCGCTGCCCGGCAATGTCAACCAAGGAGCGCCCATTCTCGGTACCGATGGAACATTGATCGTCGCGAGCACCGACAACTTCCTCCGCGCGTACCGCTCGGTTCCGCGATGTCCGTCGGATATCAATCAGGACGGTACCGTGGATGGCGATGACATCATCGCATACTTCGCGGCGTGGGACGCCGCGCGGTTGATCGCCGATATGGACGGCAATCAGACCGTCGACGGCGACGATGTCATCATCTTCTTTGGTTTGTGGGACGCCGGTTGCTGATTGAACGAACGCTGCCGCTCACCCGCGGGATCTTCCGCGGCGAACGCACAAGCCCATGGCGACGATCGCAAAGGCGCCGGGCGCGGGTACGGCGAGACACTGCGCATCGATCCATTGCGCGATCTCCGTCGTGATCGCGACGCCGCCGCCGGGAATGTGGTCGCCCGTACCGAGCCAGCCGTGTGATGTCGATCCGTCACCGTACGCGTGGACCGCCATGATGCCTTGCGTGAAGACCGGCATGATCGTGCCATCAAGTAAAGAAACATAAGAAAGAGAATCGATCAGATATGGTGAGCCCGAGTCTCCGTTGAATGTGCTTCCTTCGCCGAACAACGCGCCGGAAGACGATGGATCATTGAAGTCCCACTCCAGCGCTGTGTAGGAATACGGCGTGAACGCGGATCCGAATTGCCGCACGCGTTCGATTCTGTTGTTTTGAAAACCTGAAACACCCGCGCGCGCGACGGTGTGCATCGTCGAGAGCGCGAGATCGAGTTCGCCCGTATACCCGTAACCGAACTGCGTGAAAGAGGCGCCGACTCGCGTGTTCGGATTCGCGGCAAGGAGTTGGAGCGGCGTGAGCGCGTGAAAGAAAGAATCGGGAGTTCCATATTTGATCCCGATCACGGCGAGATCCGCTCCGAACAGCGGCGCGCGCCGGATGATCGTCTCCGGGCCGCCGAAGTAGTTCCCCGCAGGATTACCGTCGCCAAACGAGATCCCCGTGTATCCCGCCTGCGCCACATGATCGGTGGTCAGCACGCATAACCAACCGTCGCCGGCGGAATCCGTGAACTTGCGGATCACGCTGCCGGTCGCCGTGGCGGTCACTTCACCGGCGTGCGGCCGCATCTGCACGATCGCCGCGGGAGATGGAGCGGTTTGATTGGCCGGACCGACAGCCAACGCGCCCAGAGGCGCGAGCGCAAGCCAGGAAATGGCGGCTGCTTTGGGGTTCATGCGGTCTGACTCATCAACAAATACACCACGACGTGTAAGTCCGCCGAGTCTTCTGACTTCGATACGCACAATCTTGCGTTCTGGAGTCGGCTTATACCGTCTGAAATGGTAAGGTTTATGTTTGGTCACGATGACCTCACGCCGGTCTTTGGGTTATCATCCTCGCGCCTGAACAGGCCCGCTCTGCAGAGGACGCGGTATAAGAAGGAATCATCGATGACGGGTATCTCGCTGAGAGAGTCGTTCAAGTTGGGTTTTTGGGCTTTCGCGGCGATGGGCGCGCTGACGCTGTCAGGGTGTAAGAAGGAAGAGCCCGCCGCGGATTCCAAGCCCGCCGATTCCGCCGCCGCTCCCGCCGAAACCGGTGATGAAATCGTCATCGGACACTACGGCTCGCTCACCGGTGCGCAGGCCACCTTCGGCAAGTCCACCGACAACGGCATCAAGCTCGCGGTTGATGAGATCAACGCAGCCGGCGGCGTCAGCGTCAACGGCGTGAAGCGCAAGGTGCGCTTGGTGTCGGAAGACACCGAAGGCAAGGCTGAGAAGGCCGGCACGGTCGTGACGAAGTTGATCACCAAGGACAAGGTTGCCGCGGTGCTCGGCGAAGTGGCATCGAAGGTCAGTCTGCAAGGCGCGCCGGTGTGCCAGGAGTTCGGCGTTCCGATGATCACACCGAGCAGCACCAATCCCGAAGTCACCAAAGTCGGCGACATGATCTTCCGCGTGTGCTTCATCGATCCGTTCCAAGGATCGGCCGCGGCGGGCTTTGTGCAGAAGGATTTGAAGTTCACGAAGGTCGGCGTGTTGTTCGATCAAGCCAGCGCGTACTCGGTGGGCTTGAAGGATGAATTCAACAAGGCGTTCCGCGCCGCGGGTGGCACGATCGTCAGCGAGCAGGCGTACAACGAAGGCGATCCTGATTTCTCGGCGCAGCTCACGCGCATTCGCGAAGCGGGCCCCGAGGCGTTGTTTGTTCCCGGTTACTACAGCGACATCGCGAAGATCGCGATTCAGGCGCGCAAGCTCGGCATGAATCAGCCGCTCGTCGGCGGTGACGGCTGGGACAGCGAAGAACTCGGCAAAAACGCGAAGGAAGCGATCGAAGGTTGCTTCTACACGAATCACTATGCGCCGGATCAGACGACGCCGGAGATCGTTGATTTCGTCACGAAGTACAAGACGAACTTCGGCGGCACGCCCGACGGACTCGCGGCGCTCGGTTACGACGCGGCGCGCATCCTCTTTGATTCCATGTCGCGCGCGAAGAGCATCAAAGGCGCCGACCTTCGCGCCGCGATCGCTGACACCAAGAGCTTCAAGGGCGTCACGGGATTGATCACGATCAACGAGGATCGCGACGCCGTGAAGCCCGTCGTCGTCGTTGAACGCAAGAACGGCGAGTGGGTCTTCCGTTCGACCATCGCACCGGAGTGAGTCTTCGATCTCGCGTCATTGAATGGATCAGTTTCTTCAAACATTGAAGGACGGCTTGGCGATCGGAAGCCTGTACGCGCTCGTCGCGTTGGGCTACACGATGGTCTACGGCATTCTGAAGTTCATCAACTTCGCGCACAGTGACGTGGTGGTGCTCGGCGCTTGGCTGAGTTTGCTCATCGCCGAGAAGATCACGAGCATGATGGGTGTGACGCAAGCCGCGCCGTGGTGGGTTGGGCTTGTCGTTCTCGTGCTCGCGATGTCGTTGTGCGGACTCACGGGATTCACCGTCGAACGACTGGCGTACAAGCCCCTGCGCAAAGCGCCGCGACTGAATGTGCTGATCACCGCGATCGGCGTTTCGCTGTTCATGCAGAACACGGGACAGCTTGAGTGGGCGTTCGGCACAAGGCCGCGCTCGATTCCGAGTCTTCTGCCGGACTCCGTGCTCTTTTCGATCGGCCAGGTCGATTTGCGACTGATCGATGTCGTCGGCTTCGTGACGGCTTTCGTGTTGATGGTCGGACTCGAATGGCTCGTGTTCCACACCAAGCTCGGACGCGCGATGCGCGCCGTGAGTCACAACACGCAGACCGCGAGTCTCATGGGAATCGCCGTTGATCGCGTGATCTCGTTCACGTTCGTGCTCGGCAGTGCGCTCGCGGCCGCGGGCGGATTCCTGTGGGCGGTGAAGTACTCACAACTCAGCCAACCCGCGGATACATCGTGGGTGTTGCTCGGACTCAAGGCGTTCGTCGCCGCGGTCGTCGGCGGCATCGGCAATGTCCGCGGCGCAATGATCGGCGGACTCGCCATCGGGTTGCTTGAAATGTTCGGACGCGCGTACGGCAACGCGAGTCTGGTCGATGTGTATGTCTTCGGTTTGCTGATTCTCGTGCTGCTCTTCCGTCCGGGCGGCATCTTGGGCAAGGCGACGGTCGAGAAGGTTTGATTGTCACGCGATGAAGGATCCGGCAACACAACGCCTGTCTGAGCAAGCCGCGAAACTGCAGCCGGCGTTCGTGTCGTCGCTGTTCAAGGGCGTTTTGCCGATTCTGATCGGCGTCGCGCTCGCGTTCGTCTTGCAGCAGTTCTTCCGAATGCCCATCGGCGATTACCCCGCGAAGCTGATGCTCGATATCGGCATCGCGATCGTTCTCGCGGTCTCGCTCAACATCGTGAACGGCTTCACCGGTCAGTTCTCGATGGGACATGCGGGTTTCATGGCCGTCGGCGGATATGTCTCGGGCATGGTGACGTATTACGGATCGATCAAGATCTGGGAATCCGCCGCGAGCAAAGCCGGAACGCTGAGCACGATGAAGCCCGATGTCACGGGCATGGCGATGATCGGCGGCGGCGAAGGACTGTTCGTCATCGCGATCCTGTGCGGCGGATTCGTCGCGGCGGTGCTGGGCTTGGCGGTGGGGCTCCCCAGTCTTCGACTCAAAGGCGATTACCTCGCGATCGTCACGCTCGGCTTCGGTGAGATCGTGCGCGTGCTCGTGCAACAGACCGGCCAGATCCTGAAGCCGCAGAGCGTGTCGTGGGATCTCGTCCATCCCGGCACTCCCGCGCCCGAAGGCGTGACGAAAGTCGCGGCATTCGTGACCGAGAAACTCAACGCCGCGACGGGCATGACGGAAAAGGTCTACACCGCCGTCGGCGATGCGTCGTGGGCGTTCATGGCGCCCAAGCTCGGCGGCGCACTCGGCTTCACGGGCATTCCGAAGTACAACAGTCTCTTCTGGGTCTACTGCGCGGTCGCGATCACGCTCGTGGTCGCGTATCGATTGAAGAAGAGCACGTTCGGTCGCGCGTTTCTTTCGATTCGCGAGGACGAAATCGCCGCGGAGGCGATGGGCGTGAACACCACGCGCTTCAAGGTCATCGCGTTCGTGATCGCCGCGTTCTTCGCAGGTGTCGCGGGCTCGCTGTACGCGCACACCAGCGGCGTCGGACTCGGCGCGGAAACCGCGGGATTCCAGAAGAGCTTTGACATCATCATCATGGTGGTGCTCGGCGGATTGGGAAGCATTTCAGGTGCGGTGATCGCCGCGGCGGTCGTGACGCTGTTGCCCGAATGGCTGCGCGCGATTCAAGACTATCGCCTGGTGGTCTATGCGTTGGCGTTGATTCTGATGATGATCTTCCGTCCGCAAGGTCTCTTCGGCGTGCATGAGATCTGGGATCGCGCGGTGTGGGGCCGCTTCTTCGGCAAAGGCCGCAAGGAGGGCGCATGAGTCTCGCGGCGCTTGAAGTCACATCGGTCAGCAAGAGTTTCGGCGGCCTCAAGGCCGTCCAGGACTTTTCGCTCACGCTGAACAAAGGCGATCTCAAAGGACTGATCGGCCCCAACGGTGCGGGCAAGACGACGGTCTTCAATCTGCTGACGGGCGTGTACAAGCCGGATCAAGGCGCGGTGGTGCTCGAAGGACGCAACGTCACGGGAATGCGTCCGTGCGATATCGCGGCGGCGGGAATGAGCCGCACGTTTCAGAACATCCGTCTCTTCGGCAAGTTGTCGGTGCTCGACAACGTAAAGCTTGCGTTTCACGTGCGAACCAGTCAGTCGCTCGCGGGTTCGGTGTTGTGCTCGCCGTACTGCGTCGGTGAAGAACGCGCGATGACCGAACGCGCGCGAGAACTGCTTGCGGTGTTCGATCTCGCGACGCGCGAGAACGAGGATGCGGGAAGTCTGCCGTACGGCGATCAACGAAAACTCGAAATCGCGCGCGCGCTCGCAACCGGACCGAAGGTCTTGTTGCTCGACGAGCCCGCGGCGGGAATGAACACGAGCGAGAAGGTCGCCCTGCGCGAGTTGATTCGCCGCGTGCGGCGCGAGTTTGAAGTCACGGTGTTGTTGATCGAGCACGACATGGGCTTGGTGATGGATGTGTGTGAGCGCATCACGGTGCTCGACTACGGCAAGATCATCGCGGAGGGAACGCCGCAGGAGATTCAGGCGAATCCGAAGGTGATCGAGGCGTATCTGGGTGTCGGCGGTTGAGTGCGTGAAGGCGAGCGGAAGAAAGTCGGGGCGTTGTGCTTGAACTGAAGAACATCGCGGTCTCGTACGGTGCGATCAAGGCGTTGCACGATGTTTCGCTTTCGGTCAACGAAGGCGAGATCGTCACGCTGATCGGCAGTAACGGCGCAGGCAAGACGACGACGCTCCGCGCGATTTCAGGACTCGTACGCGCGCACACCGGCGACATCATCTATCAAGGCAAGTCGATCAAGAGCATGCCTCCGCACGAAATCGTGAAGGCCGGATTGGTGCAAAGTCCCGAAGGCCGCGGCGTGTTCCCGAACATGACGGTCGCGGAGAATCTCGAACTCGGAGCTTTCACGCGCAACGATCGCGACGGCATCGAACAGGACAAAGAGCGCGCGCTGACGCTCTTCCCGCGCCTGCGTGAACGCCTGGCGCAGATGGCCGGCACGCTGAGCGGCGGTGAACAGCAGATGTTGGCGATGGCGCGAGCGCTTTTGGCGCGCCCGAAGTTGTTGTTGCTGGATGAGCCGAGTCTCGGCCTTGCGCCGCAGATCGTGCAGGTGATCTTCAAGATCATCCGCGAGATCAACGAGTCCGGCACGACGATTCTGCTCGTCGAGCAAAACGCGCATATGGCGCTGAA